>CAJWBY010000254.1 GCA_913020705.1 uncultured Colwellia sp. | reverse complement strand
AAACTATCGATACCTTGTGCAATTAATGCACAACTCAGGCTTCTTTTCCAAAAATCCTGCATGGACATTAGACCGCTCGGTAAATTAGAAAACTTTTCGATAACAATGGTGCTGAGTGTAATAGATTGTAATTCTTTAGTGCCAATAAGGGATATTGCTTGGTTTATTGATGTAACTTTAGAGGGGAAGCCATAAAAAGCACTATTTACTATTTTTAATAACTTTAGCGACAGTGATGCATCTTTTTCGATAACGAAAGCCGCATCTGCTAAAGCTTTATTAGGGTCTTCAATTATTTTTTGTAACTGAAAGTAAATAGTAGGGGGGGATGAGAGGTGTAAATCACCTCTAAATAGGTCGGAAATAGAAAGTTCTTGTGGTGAAGTAGTGAGCATTATTATTAGTGTTATTAAAAGCTTATATAGGGAACTGAAAGTAAAATATAACTAGCTACTATAGGTATTTTTATGGATAATGCAAATTTAGGGGATTAGTGTGTATTTGAGTTTTAATGACAAATAATTAAAGGTATTAGGCGGCTTATATGGTTATGAGTAAGAACCTGAAAGAAAAAATTATTATTATTGCTGAGAATGATGAACATTTAGCTAATGAAATAAGTTTACAGCTAAATAAGCATGGCTTTGTTGATGTCAGAATTGCTGATGATGGTAGTAAAATCTATGAGATTTTAAGGCCCTTTTATAATGATATTGAACAGGTTGGTTTAGTCGTTGTTAATGAAGAACTTCCTCAATGTCAGATCATGGAAATGTGCTTGACATTTAATAACGATAGCTCGGTGATTCCCTTTATTATTCTTAATTCAACTGAGGCCTATAGTAGCGAGTTTGAAAGCAGTAAACTAAAGTCTAAAGGGCTGCTGCACTATATGTCCCTGCCCATTAATTACTCTGAATTTTTGGCTATTATTCATTTTCAGTTGATCATAAAACACGAGTATTTTCTTCGCCATAATCAGGAAGAACGACTTATCAATGAACTTGCAGAAAGAAAAGTTATTGATGCAAAAATGAAATATTTAGTGGTTCATGATGAGTTAACTAGTTTGTTAAACAGGCAGAATTTTGAACGCGAAGTAAGACTAATTCTTAATCGAAGCAACCAGCTACATAAAAATGGTGCGCTATTATTTATAGATGTTGACCGATTCTGTTTGGTTAATGAGCTTGAAGGGTTTGAGGTAGGCGATAGATTATTAGTTGCCGTGGTTTTAATTATCAGAAAGTTGATAGCTAAAAGTGATTTATTTTCTCGCATTGGATCCGATGAATTTTGTCTTTTTATAAAAAATAAAACGGGAGATGAAGTCAGGCAATTTGCTGAGAAAATTAGGAAAGCGGTTTATGAATATCGTTTTTGTACGGGTGACACTTGTTATAGTATTTCAGTTTCTGTGGGTATTTCAGGCCTTAGTACTACAACGGTTGTTTATCATCCCAATGAACTCATTTCTCGTGCACGTCATGCGTGTAATATGGCTAAGGAAAATGGCCGTAATCTGGTCTGGGAATATAACGAACAGGATACGGCGGTAAGGGAACGGAGTAGAGATATTTATTGGGTTCCATTAATTAAAAAAGCGCTTTTAGACGATAGTTTTTTCTTGGTATTTCAGCCGATAGTTAATTTATATAGTGGTGAGATTTCTCATTATGAAGCTTTAATTAGAATGCGTGGAGATGATAATGAGGTTATTTCGCCGGTAGAATTTGTGCCTGTTGCTGAGCGCATGGGGTTAATTCATAGCATTGATCTGTGGGTAGTAGAAAATGCAATTGAATTTCTTGCTAAACTTCCCGCTGATAAGGCAAATATTTCACTGTCTATTAACCTTTCTAGCGTTGCGTTTCAAGATCCCTCTTTATTACCGACAATAAAAGAAAAGCTAGAACTTACTTGGATAGATGCAAGACGGATTACTTTTGAAATTACAGAAACTGCCGCTGTTGATAATTTTGAAAAAACACGCGATATGATTACAAAAATTCGTGCTTTGGGCTGTAAATTTGCCTTAGATGACTTTGGTGCTGGGTTTTGTTCATTTAATTACCTTAAAACCTTCCCAGTCGACTATGTGAAAATTGATGCCCAGTTTATTCGCAACTTAATTAATAATCCAACGGATCAGATTCTAGTGAAGTCTATGGCTGGTTTGGCTGAAAACCTTGGCAAAAAAACCATCGCTGAGTATGTTGACACACCGGAGGCAATAGAGAAATTAAGAGAAATGGGCGTAAATTTTGGGCAAGGATATATTTTTGGTAAGCCTGAAATACACTTGTTATCTAAAAAGCACATTGTAATCTCTGATTTAATACAGAAAAAGAGCGCTGAACAAGGGGCAATGAATTTGGTTAAAACGTTGACTTGAGCTCTACTCTTTATCAGTCAATAAGGTTTGAATTTTTGTTAGTAATAAATTGCCTTCACCAAAATAGCGCTCATCAAAGCGTTGCTGGTATATACCAGAAAAACTTTCCATTAGCTGGTTGAATTCTGCTTTGGAAAGGTTTTCATCAGTAAAAGTTTCTATCATAGTATCTGTAGGGCTAGTGATCTTTTTATTAAACTGTCTTTCATAGCTGCGGCCAATAGCGGCATGTAATTTCTGAATTTTCTCTTCCTCTCCTTCGGCTAATATTAACGCGATCGTACTATTAATATCCCTTATTGGTTTTTTATGTTTTTTTTCATAAACGGATTCCAGTGTCACAACTAACTCTTTTAGCTCTTGTTCTGGCAATGCTTGCTCGTTTAATAAAGCATAAATATCAGATAACCCTGCCTCTTTTTGTACTTCAGTTTTTACCTGTACAGTGACAGGCTTGTTTGGGAGTTTTACTGCGGTTATTGGCTTTAAGGGTTGAGACTGATTGGTATTTTTGGCCCAATACTGGCTAAAGTAAGGTAAATTTTCATTGTTTCTAAATTGTCTTTTTATAATGTCAGCTAAAGATGCAAAGCCGCAGCTGATCGATGAATTAGGATAAGAGAGAACAACAGGGACTTGTTGAGAAATTGCTTTATTAAGTTGCGCGTCAACCGCTAAATACCCCAAGAAAGCAACATCAATTTTTAAGTAAGTTTTAACCGCTTGTTGAAAACGCTTAAAAATTAATTGACTCATTTTATAATTTTCTACTTTATTAACCAGAACGAACATAGATTGTTTTTTGCCTCGAATCACGAGCATTTTCAATAAAGCAAATGAGTCGGTTAATGAGGTTGGTTCGGGCGTGATGACGAGCACTCTATATTGTGCAGAAGCAACAAAATCAAGCACATTGGTATCAATGCCCGCAGCAGTATCAATTAGTAAGTAATCAAATCTTTTTTCCAGCGTTTGTAAGGCTGTGATTAAGCAAGATAACTGTTTTTTATCTAAGTTGGTGCACTGTTTAATTCCTGAAGCGGCAGGAACAAGAAAAATACCATTAGGCAGCTCAATGATGATTTCATCGATTTTTTTTGAGCCATTAAGTACATGTTCGATCGTATAGCGGGGGGATACTCCCATTAAAATATTAACATTTGCAAGACCGGTATCCGCATCAAACAAACAGACTTTTTCCTGCCTAGCGACTAAAGAAAGACCAAGATTAGTCGCAATATTGGTCTTGCCAACACCACCTTTACCACTTGTAAATGCGATAACTGCAGCCATTACAATCCTTGTAGTGTTGACACTGAAGTATCATAAATCATTGCTCGTAGTTCCATAGTTAACAGCTTTAATACTTTTTATACGTGGGTTATTTGTTTGTCGTTATTATTACACAAGCTTAGATATCAGGTTAAAGGAAATAAATTTTAATACAGCACAGAAATTACTTCAGTACCCCATTTTATGTCTATTGTTTGACGTAAACGTGATTTATCTTCCTATATTTTTTCTGTTTTACATGCTTGCTATTTTTATAATGTAATTATTTGTTTTAATTGAATTTTTATAAAATGGTCTCATATTTGCATTTTTTATTGCATAGTACCGTAACAGGACGATTTTATGACGATCCCTACCTCTCCACAAAAAACTGAGCAACTTACGGATGCGTTTCGTATCTTTAATCAGCTATCAGAAAACTTAAGTAACTCTTATCAAGGTCTTGAGCAGCAAGTTGAAAGGCTGCATCAGGAATTGGCCGCTGCGCGTAGTGAGCGCGTGAAAACCTTGGTGGAAAAAGAGAAGCTAGCACTACGTCTGCAGCAAATTTTGGCGGCCTTACCGGCTGCAATTATTATTCTCGATACTCAAAGTCGAGTTGTTGACTGCAATTTGCAAGCGACGCATTTTTTAGGCGAACCTTTGATTGGGCAGCTTTGGGCGGATGTCGCCATGCGTAGTTTAATTAGCGTATTGGATAATCCTTTAGAGCGCCAATTGCTAAGTGGTTTACGGGTCAATATGACGCGTAGCCAGTTGCCAGAAAGCAGTGAGCAAGTCATTGTGTTGAGTGATGTCAGCGAAATGAATGCTTTGCAAGAAACGATTAACCAGCAAAAGCATTTATCCGCTATGGGTGAAATGGTCGCAAGTATGGCGCATCAAGTAAGAACGCCGCTTTCAACGGCTATTCTATATGCCTCTCAAATGTCTAACCCTAAACTTGATGCGGAGAAACAGCAGCGTTTTTCTAAAAAAATCCTAGAGCGCCTGCATTATTT
>CAJWBY010000253.1 GCA_913020705.1 uncultured Colwellia sp. | reverse complement strand
TAAGGCAACTTATTGGTGATCATTTCATAAATGATGCAACCCAAAGAAAACATATCAGATTGTGTTGTGCCTGAATCACCTAAAAGATATTCCGGCGCCGTGTAATTTTTGGTGCCTAATAGTTCATTACGCTCAACCGGTGTTGAAATATCGGCGATACCAGCAATTTTAGTCGAACCAAAATCGACTAATTTCACCAAACCTTCACCGGTGATCATAATATTGCCCGGTTTAATATCCTGATGCAGCATATCCATACGATGAAAGGCGCGTAAACCTGATACGGTTTGCGAAACGATATTGCGAATCACAGTCAGATCTGGAGTGGTTTGATCTGTCATCCACTGTTCTAAGGTTTGACCTTCTATGTATTCCATTACGTAATACATAAAACGTCGAGGCCGTTGTTGTTCAATTGTCCTGATCACATGAGGACTATCCAAGCGTCGCCCTACCCATTCTTCTAATTGAAACCGCTCTAAATAAGCAGGATCATCCTCAAAATTAACTGAAGGCGTTTTAATCACCACCTTTTCATCGGTATCAGTATCAATAGCGAGATAAAGTTGACTGGTTGAACTGGCATGCAGCTCTCTTGTAACCCGATAACCATCTAAAATTACGCCTTCATATAATTCTGGTGGAAAAGGCAAAGCAGTTAACTGAGAAAACATCTCATCAGCATCTTGTGAAGGTAATTCAGTGATATGAACTAATTGACAACTTACATTATCGTCACTCTTCAGAGCGAGTGACTGCTCAACAATCTTTTCACATGTAACATCAAGATCACTTTCAGTTGAATTTAGAATACTAACTAAGAGTTTATCCGCGACATAATCATGTACACCATCGGTAGTGAAAAGGAAGGTATCGCCGACTTCTACTGATACCGATTTGTAATCAATATCCAAGCGATAATCCACGCCCATTGCACGAGCAAGGTATTCTTTTTCACCCGGCATCTGAATACGATGATCGGTGGTTAATTGCTCTAAATTATTATCTCGTAATAAGTAAATTCGGCTGTCACCGACATGAAAGAGATGAGCCGTAGTCGATTTAAGCACTAAAGCTGAAAAGGTACTAACCAAACCGCGTGAACTATCTCGATACTGATTGCTTTGGCTAAATAACCAAGTATTTATTGCCGTTAATACTTTGCCACCTGATTTTTTCACAGACCATGAATCAGGTGTGCTGAAATAATCATCCATAAAACCAGTGATACACGCTTGACTAGCTTGTTTGGCTTCACTGCTGCTGCTCACGCCATCAGCTAAAGCACAGGCAATGCCTTTTCCAGCTAGCACATTAATATTATTAGGAATTACATAACCTAAAGAGTCTTGATTCTCTTCTTTCATACCTTTATCAGAATATGATCCAATTGAAACTCTTAGTTTAGCCGCCACTTTTCAACCCCTAAAATAAAACAACTCACTCAGTGAAAGTGAGTTGTTATCATTTAACCTATTATTTAATCTTAATGCACATCAATCATTTGCACCGTGCCATCTGGCAAAATTTCAGCCATCGCACCTTTAGGTTCATCTAAATATAAAGAAGCTATTGCAGCAAAGGTAATGCCACAAGCAATAGTGAAAAAGAATATTGAAGGCGAAACAAAAGAAAATACCGTCAAGAATAATACAGCACCAATATTACCGTAAGCACCGACCATGCCTGCTATTTGTCCAGTCAGACGACGTCTAATTAACGGTACCATTGCAAAAACACAGCCAGCCGCTGAACCTAGGAAAAATGACGTTACCATTATGGCTAATACCGCTAATGCGATTGGCCATTCGCCAGTGATTTGTGACATCACAAAGAAGCCAACTGCTGCGCCGGCTAGTGCAATCACTAACGATTTTTTTCGACCAAAAGTATCACTAATCCAGCCACCAGAAGGACAAGATAAAACATCAATAATTGCAAAACTAGCACCAAACATACCCGCCAAAGCCATCGGAATCACAAAGACATCTCTAAAGAACAACGGTAGCATTGAAACAACAGCCAATTCAGAACCAAATGTCACCGCGTAAGCGATGCTCAAAATAGCCACCTGTTTAAAGTTGTACTTCAAATACTCATCAACCGGCTTTTTGAAGATATCTTTATTTACCTTATAAACTTGTGAAGATTGAAAGATATAAAGCGCAAATAAACCGACATAAATAGCATTAGCAGCAAAACCAGTTATTAAACCTAATAAGGTCACTTTCCAAGTTAATACTGCCATCGCACCATACATAGGAATATTCATGAACAGATAGAAAAAGAAATCTCGTTTACTGGTGACTTCTAAACCACCAGATATATTTGGTCTAAAATACGTAGAACCTACTGGAGTATCGGTTACAGATACGTAATAAATACCTGCATAAATCAATGCAATTATGCCAGTAAGCCCCGTTGCATAACGCCAGCCGTCATCACCACCAAAAGCCAAAGCAATTGTTGGCAAAGTCAGCGCTGCCACAGCAGAACCCACATTACCCATTCCTTTATAAATGCCTTCAGCTAAACCTAGTTGTTTGGCGGGATACCATTCGCTGATCATCCGAATACCAATAACAAATCCAGCACCAACAAAGCCAATTAAAAATCGAGCTAGTGCTAATGCTTCAAAACTGTTTGCTGTAGCAAAGAAGAAACACAGAGCAGCCGTTGCCACTAACATGACAGAATAGGTTTTTCGTGGCCCATAAACATCCACTAACATGCCAGTCACAATTCGTGCAGGAATCGTCAATGCAACATTAAGAATCAACAACGTTTTGATCTGTTGATCAGATAAACCCATGGACTCTTGAATCAGTCCCAATAACGGTGCATGATTGAACCAGACTAGGAATGTGACAAAGAAAGCCAACCAAGTCGTGTGTAAAATTTTGGCTCTGCCGGTGAATGATAGAAAGCTGGCTTTCATGCTAGAAGTACCCATTGTAGTGATCCCTTTGGAACAAATATATATTTGGAAAGGCTTAGACATTGCTGGAATCATGCCAAAACTTAAGGCACTGATTAGACTATAGATATCTTAATTTTAAATAATTTCAAAGCACCATGTTATAGCAAAATTATAATAATGTGCACTGTGAGAGTGCAAGCTATGGTGTTCGAGTATATACCATGACTTCTATAGAATTTAGTCCCGCGGGATATCAAGCCAGAACAAAGTTCCAACCTCTTTATGTCGGTAGTCGATCTGCATTGCCAGAATGTCACAAATAAGTTTGGCTTTAGCTAAACCCAAACCCAATCCTAGTTTGTCTGAGTTTGCCATGCGTAATCTAGCAAAAGGATTAAATATTTCAGTATGACGATCGTCATCAATACCATAACCGCTATCATCCACACTGATCCTCACTGTGCTTTCACCTTTTTCTTCAACTATAACAATGACATGACCGCCATCATAGTTATAATTAATGGCATTATCTAAAATAATTTGCAGTACTTCGCGTAACAGTTCTGGATCAGTCTGTACCGTAATGTTTGTTTTCCCAGGAATTTGTTTTCTAAGAATATCGATATGTTTTTGTTTTGCTACGCTCATATGTTGTTCGATAAGCTCATCAACAAATTGAATGATCTCAATATTCTTTTTTTCTGATACAAGATCAACATCGCCATCCTGGATATTTGAAAAAGAAATCGCCGTCTCAATCATTTTCAATAACTGTTCGCCAGCCTTATCGATATAGTCCACGTTCTCAAGATCATCCGGAGTCAGCTCTGTTGACAGTTTCAGCATCTTTGAAAAACCTAGAATGATGTTTAGCGGTGTTCTAAGTTCATGATTCATGCCAGACAAAAAACGAGATTTTACTTTATTTGCTGTTATTTCTTTTTTTGTTTGAATTAACAAGGCTTCATTTTGAATACGTATTTGTTCATTTTTGTTTTTAATAAAAATGACAACAGTAGCAACGCTAATAATGGCTAATATCGCTAACGCTCTATTGGTTAATACCTTCCATAGCTCACCACCGGCAGGTGAAGCTATAAATCCTACAATCGTCAATGCGATACCGACGAGAGCAATAACATATGTGAGGGTTTTAGACTTGATGTTAAGTGTAAATAAAACAGGGATGATATACGTCACGCCACCCGCCACACCTAATGCAATGTTGAAATCAAAAATTAGCCCGGCTATTAATGATAATAGTACCGCGAAATAAGCCATTCTAGGATCCGTATTTAATGTAACCAAGCTTTTGACCATTTTTACACTCTAACCTTGATGAACCAATCAATCATTACCCGTGGAGCTTTATACTAACAAATAATTACAAAAAAAAAGCCAGGTAGTTAAACAACTACCTGGCCCCTTGCTCAATGAGTATTATTTTAGAACTTAACTTGTCCAAATACCCAGAATTTTTCAGTATCTACTGTTGCAGCATACTCACTATCTGCATTGTAATCTGAATATTTCGCACCTAATGTATAGTGCTTTTTAAAGGTTTTCTGAACTAGAAGATCGAACTCATCACCGGCGTCATCACTACCTTTATCGGTTTCAAAATCATGATAAACAGCAACCACTTTTGCGCCTAATACATTACCCACAACCGTTACATAAATATCTTCAAGACCTTGTGTTGGAGTATTTAAGAACATATCAGCCCAACCTTGGAACGCATGGTTAGTACCTAAAGGTGTTCTAAAGCTATCATCGCCATCACCTTCTTGTAACTCATACGATACTTTGGCTAACCAACCTTTATATTTAG
>CAJWBY010000252.1 GCA_913020705.1 uncultured Colwellia sp. | reverse complement strand
CCCATACACTCATCGGTTCTATATATTGTTTGTTATCATTCTTGATTCGGTTCGCCCAATCATTCTGGGAGCACGTATCATCTAATTGTGACAGTACCTTAGCTGCTCGTAAGAACCTACCATCATGTTGCGTATAACAGTTAATCACATCCGTTTGCTGGTTCTTTATATCCAGCTCTTGCCAAGTCACGACACGATCTATTTTCAGATCGATAGCAAGTGACCCTAAAATCAAGACCTGTTTATGGCGTGGTGATCTAACATCTCTTATTCGTGCGATCGCTTGGGTTATTTCATGCTCTCGTGTTTGTTCTAATATTGCAGCGGTATAAGGATCATTAAAATGTCGTCCTTTGCCTTTACCTCTATTCTTATCAACCCCAACTCCCAATTGATAGCCTCTCAATTGTTGGTAATTAAACCCATCACTGGACTTACTGCTTAGTTGTACCTCATTCGGGTTTTTAGTTAAATCTTCAGATTGCAATACCGCTTCCGAACTAGACATTTGATTACGCCCTAAAATAATACAATGGTAATTTGAATACTGATTTAAACCCCGCGTATCATTAAAGTGAGCAATGGCTAAATACCCATCTTTACCGTTCACTTCCAAGTTATCAAGTAAATCAATAAAGTATCCATTTTTCTCAACCGCCAGGTTTGTCACTAACAACGTGGGCTCTTTATAAACTGCATAATTTGAAGTCGCTGTTCTATTAATAACTTTAGCGACTGCTTTTAGAAATGTCTCTGTTTTTTCATCCGATTGGGTAAGAGATCCGGCACTAAAGACTTTATTATTACACTGCGTGACACATAACCGTCGTTCCGCATTAATACGTATAAAGTTAAGCGGCGGATAAGAGGTGTCTGGACGCTTTAAGGCATCCGTAGCAATCAACTCAGAGGCATCGCCATCAATACACAAAATAGGGACTTTACGTAAGAACTGAGTATAACGATCTGAACCTAAGCGACTTAACTTATCGCCTAAATTATTTTCACTGCCATGACGCGTTAAAGACTTAGTATACAACCCTTGATGTAAGATAAACTGACCGTCAATACAGCTAAAATGAGACGACTCACTATTGTCTTTGCAAATACGCAACAAGATAGAAGCAAAACGATAATCCTCACGATTGTCATTAATATACCCCCTCTTTGCTCTTAGTACTGTTGGATTGTCGCCCGGTACAACCTCATTATTTTCTGATTCACATTGCGCCTCATAATCGAGTGTAAAATCAGTCAATGTTGATATTTCTGCAGCAAGGCCTTTATCAGACCCCGCCTCTTTTAAACAGGCTTTCCATTGTGTTACTAGCTGCTGATTGTTCGCAGGCGAATGCGTAAACGTCTCAGCTAAAGCGCGTACACCTACTAAACTTAATGCCGCCTTTAACTGTTTCGCTTCATACTTTTTATGCCCAATTAACACGTTGTGATAATGCTCATCAATAACAACTAGATCAGGCTGCTTTTCAGACTTAGATAACGGTGTTATTAAATAATGTTGAGCTAAGATTAAAACATCCGCTGATAGCTCAAACTGCTTTAAATAAGCACAGCCTTCAAAATAACGACATTGATTACCACTATTACTACAAAAGGCTTCCGTCACAGACGGAACACTACTTTCATACGGTTTAACCTGATCATAATTAGCACACATGCCTTCAACACGCCTACCCTTACGTATCTCAATCTTTAAATCAGGAAACAGTCTCACCATTTCTTCTTTTAACTCATTTGCTAATTTATGTCTTGGCACATACAAATGCAAAAACAAAGGCCTTCCTGCAGCTTTCATATTACAAGCTGCTTGAAAGATAGCACGTGTTTTACCTAAACCTGCTGTTGCCGCAATCACCGTATTAGGAACAGATAAGGGACCTAATCTCTTATCCAGCTGAGTTTGAGCAAAGGAGCGCTCTCCATAAATTTCAGGCACTAATTCAGGGTAATCGACGGCTTTAAAGAAATTTAAAATAGTTTCATTCAAGACAGTACACGCTTCATCAACCGGCAAAACAGCCTCCTTCTCAGGAAAAGCCTGTCTAACCAAGCTATACAACTTGCCGCCATGTGCGCGAGAGCTGATCTGAGGCCCTTGCGTATCACTATCTCGACCATTAGCATAGAATATTGCACACGTGCGGCCACTCCCATAATCAAGGCCTTTACCCGGATCTGCTAATTGTTTTTTATCGTACAACCTTGGGTTTTTTAAAACATCCGATACGGTTGTATCGCCCTCCTCAAAATACAAAGTCATATCAAAGTCTAAGGCTTGAATATCCTCTTCAGATAACTCACTACGCTGACCTGCTTGATGCTGTTTAAACACATGACTATTAGAAACGCCGTGATCTGTTACCTCTAAATCATCAAAACAATGACAATCCAGTGCTTCACCCACACTCTGATGCCAAACAACATTCACATCTTCTAATTCAACCCCCTCAGAGACCACTGGTGTTCCGCAAAAATCTAACTGAACGGCGTTTGCCATAGACGTATCAATTGATACGGGCTGTCTAATAGGTTCCCCCGTCTTCAATGATTGATCTACCGTGTGCTGATACGTTACTAACTTATTCGCTAAAGACTTAATAAACGCAGGCATTAACAGGGGCGTACTACTGGGAAAATAAAAACGATACCCGCTTTTATTAAATTCTTTTACCCGAGACGAACTAGAGCCCTGACTAAAGCACAGTACCGACTCAAACCCTGGAACAAGGTGACAAAGTATTTTATACATTTCAGCAGGCGACGTAAGCTCCCCTTCACCTGAATCATCAACATCTAAAATAACCAAACCATTAATTGGGTTAAATCTGTGTGATAAAAACTTCTTAGTTCGAGTAATAAAAGGTGGGATATAATTAGGGTTTAAGTGCGCTTCATATTCCACTTCAGGTAATCTTTTATCATATTTGGTGCTAGAAAGACACGTAACTGACTTGTTATAAACACTGCGATCGAAAACATCAGCGGTTAATGCATTATGAGGCCCTGCATCCATTAAGAAATCAGGAAATGCTTTAAAGTCTATTTCTATATAGTTAGCCTGGCTTTCAGTCATTGGTAAGCTAGGCTTTTCAGAGCAAATAGTCCCGGCTTCATCACGATAATAACGCTTCGATAAAGGTGTTATAGAATTATAATAAGTAAACGCAATTAATGTTTGCATAGATCAAATGGCAATAAAAGTAAGTTAATAAGACTCCATTCTCCCATATTAACGGTTTTGTGTGGGGGGTACCAAGGTTGTTTTTCTAATAAGGATTTATATTAGAGATTTAACCCTGGTAAAGTAAACAGAACACACTCTTTACAAACCGTTCCCAATATGAACAAAGGCAAAACCCTAACTGCGTTTGAAATGTTAAGTTACTACTCAATTACATTACAACCTTAATGATTAAGGCAATAACAACCTGATAATGCCATTTAAAGCTACGTATTCGACGTTTAAGCGACTTTCGTGCTTACTGCCACTGATTACTCGAGTTAGCTCGTATTCGCATAGTGATGGGTGATTATTCGGGCGCAGGGCTTCGTGCGTAATTTAATATTTAGTTCTCTGTAATAATTATAAAACCTAATCTCTGAATAGCACTTGAAGCATATTGATTCATAAAGCGTATTTAGGGTTATCCATAGAAAAGTCTGCTGCTAATAGTAATTATTAGACTGAGTACGATTCTTAAAATTCTGTATATTCCGTTTCATTCGTCTACCCCAAATATCAGCAAGACAACCTTAATCTAGATACTTACTGGATTTCAGACCACATTATCACGCTATAGCGCATTATGAAAAATGCTGATAATAACGGATTGATGAGAATTATCATGAGAAAACTAACCTTTACTCAAACAGCTCCTTATTCTTTTTCTTTACTGCACACAGCATTTCTTCGTCGCTTATAGTGGCATCTAGGTCGGCTTCTAATTCATCATTACGGTGACTTTCTTCATCCATTTCAACAAACTCTTCTTCAGTTTTTCCTCTATCTGGGTCAGAGTCAGCAGCTATTTCTTCGTTGGTTATTTCTCTAGGTGGTTTAGCAGGCGTGATCTTTATTGTATCCAATGGGTCTTCATTACTTATAAAAACAATAGGCCGCTGCTGGATCACTTGAGGAATATAGGGGCGAATTAAAGGGATACTGTCAAAACTATCATCGCCTAAAATAGATGCTGAAATGCAATATAAGGGACGCTTTTCCCCGCCATGAATGGATTTTATCTCAAAGTTAAATTTAAATTTATCATTCATCACTAACAGTACATTGTCTTTTGCTAATTCATAGCAGACATCGCTTAAATTTAATTCTTTAAAAATTCCTTTAAACTTATTTTCTTCGATTAAATAAACATGCTTTGATTCTTGACGTAGTTTAGCGGTATATCCCGCACAATTATTCTTAGAGGTCTCACTATCCACATCGATGAAGTTAGCTTGATTTTCTAGGATGTAGCTCCTTACCATCCCTTCATAAGAGACTTCAAACTTGGTACGCATGTGCTCTAGCCAAATATCTCTCACATGCTTTACTGCATCATAAACAGCGTCTGTCTCAATGTTTAAAATACCAAATTCAACGGCATATTTTCCGGCCACGGCAACTAATGCAAAGTGCCGCATGACTCGTCTCTCTAAGCTATCAAAGTTTTTTCCTTCGGATAAAATCGCTAAGGATTTTTCAATATCTTGCATCACTATTTTTGATAAGGCTTCTTCTGACTCTGCTTTCGCTAATAGCTGACTAATAAAAACTCTTGATACGTGTCCACCATCTTTACCGCAGGCTTCT
>CAJWBY010000251.1 GCA_913020705.1 uncultured Colwellia sp. | reverse complement strand
TCTTTATAACTTGCTATAGGCCCATTAATTAGATGATTAATGGCATCTTCAGTATTTCTAACGCCTTTATCACCAATGTTTGTCAGAAAAGACTCGTCATTGAAAAGCGTAAGCACGAATTCATGGTCATTCGGGGTGAACTGTCTTATTGACAACCTTTCTGTAGCAACTATAAGCATTAATACACCAACCTGTTAAAGTTTATTTTCTATAGCTTCATTTAATCGGTCGAAGCCTTTCGAAAGGTCTGTAATTAAATCATCAACATCTTCTAAGCCAATATGTAATCGAATGAGTGGGTATTCATAATCCCATTGTGTCGCTGTACGTAAACGTCCAACATTGGTATTACCTAGAATTAAACTTTCAAATCCTCCCCAAGAATAGCCCATTTTAAAATGTTCCATGCCATCGAGTAAGGCATTAAGCGATTGTTTATCACCACGTGTTAGCACAAAAGAAAATAAACCATTGGAACCAGTAAAGTCACGTTCGAAAAATTCATGTCCTGGACATGATTCAAATGCAGGGTGCAGAATTACGTCAACTTCTTCACGTGTTGCCAGCCAGTTAGCAACTTTAAGTGCACTCGCTTGATGTTGCTTTAAACGAACACCTAAAGTGCGAATACCACGCATTGCCAAATATAAGTCGTCAGGAGAAGTGCATTGCCCCATCAAGTAACTATTTTCACGGAGCTGCGGCCAATATTCTTCTATTGCCGTTGCAGTACCTAACATGACATCAGAATGACCAACAATATACTTAGTTGCTGCTTGAATAGAAATATCAACACCGTAGTCAAAAGGTTGAAAATTCACACCTGCCGACCATGTATTATCTAACATCACAATACAACCATGTTTATGGGCAACTTCTGCAATACCCGGAACATCTTGTACCTCCATGGTAATTGAACCTGGAGATTCTAAGAAAACAAGGCGGGTATTATCTTTAATGAGTGCTTCAATACCTTTACCAATGGTAGGATCGTAATACGTTGTTTCAACGCCAATGTTCACTAAAATTTTATCGCAAAAATCACGAGTAGGTTCATAAGCAGTGTCGACCATTAAGATATGGTCACCCGTTTTTACAAAGGAAATTATAGCGTTGGTTATTGCAGCAGTTCCCGATGGATAAATAGCGCAACCCGCTCCTCCTTCAAGATCTGTCATTGCATCAGCGAAAGCAAAAGAGGTGGATGTTCCTCTACGGCCATAAAAAAGCACTTGATTAGCACGATTAACAGTAGCGTGATTCATTTCTTTAACTGTGTCGAATACTACAGTGGATGCTCGTTCTACAGGAGGATTAACAACTCCGCGTGTCCATTTCGATTTTCTTCCTGCATTAACAATTTTTGTATCGTTGATCATGACATTTCATCCTAAAGCTCAAAACCATTTAGCCATCTAAACAGCTAAACCAATAAGGTTACTTTATTATCTTTATGAACATGATGCACGATATATTTGCATTAATTTGAAGGTTTACTTATTTATAGAAATAAGCGCGTAATACAATTATTTCAATAAATAATCTAACGACTAAAATTTTAAAAAAGCCCCATTTGATTGCTCGTTATGGCATCAAAATCTTTACCGATAAAGGGCAATATATCATTGGCAATAGGTTTAAGTTGTTTCTCAACATAAAAATCATAATCTAACTTACTTTCGTTGTATTCAAGAGGCTGAACACCATCAAGGGTTATTACATATTTGATGGTTCTCCTGTTGGTATACTTGGGTGCTTTACCCTCACTTTCGAGTTTATTGTTAGCAATTAATGCTGCCTTTACATGGGGCGGAGTATTCACATAATCTGGTAAGCTTCTTCTGATCTTTTTCTTATATATCAATTTTTCATCGTGAACACCTTGTTTTAATTCATTGACAATCTTTTGAATATACTCATCGACAGGTTCTTCACTAAATATCAGTCTGTAAAGCTCTTGTTGAAACACCTTGCTAAGCTCTGTCCAATCACTTCTCACTGTTTCTAAGCCTTTGAAGAGTAACTTGCCATTAACAACACCAGCATAACGCTTTTTAGTCCCTATGCTTTTATGCTCTTTACCCACCTCTTGACCACGAATGGTGGGCATTAAAAATTTGCTAAAATGTGTTTCAAATTCAATTTCTAATTGGCTTTCAATTGCAAATTCTTCTTTAAGGGTTACTTGCCATCTAATATTGATCTTATCTTGCAGCACTTTTCCTAGTGCTTGGCATTGCTCTGCTGTTTTATCTTCATCAACATGAACAAAAATAGAATCTGTATCACCATAAATCACTTGATATCCATCACTTTCAATCCACTGTGCTGTGATTTTCAATAATTCGTGGCTACGTTTAGTAATAGATCCTGATAAACGAGGATCAAAGAACCTACACCCTGTTGAACCGAGAACGCCATAAAACGAATTCATAATAATTTTTATCGCTTGAGACAACGCTGCATTATTATCTTTTTTTGCTATATCACGCTCTAACCAGAGATCATTGATGATATCAGGTAAAAAGTGTTTATCTCTTGAAAAGTAGGCTCCGTCAAAACCTTTTATACTTTTCTCGGGTGACTTTAAACCTTCAATTAATCCCATAGGGTCAATATTAAAACTACGAATAATTGATGGGTAAAGACTTTTAAAATCAAGTACTAAAACATTTTTATATAAACCAGGTGTAGAATCCATTACAAACCCCCCTGGTGAAATGAGGCCCTTTAAACCATCTCCCATATTCGGTGCTACATAACCACTACGATGAAGTTTAGGCAAATATAAATTAGTAAATGCGGCAACCGATCCACCAATACGATCTAGAGATAATCCCGTTAGCTTTGCGCGTAAACGGGTGAATTCAAGCAATAACGTATGTTCAAAAACAAGAGTAACAAGACGACAATCCTCAAGGTTATAAGCAGCGAGAGCAAGTTTATCATGATGAAAATTGTCATTGATTTCTTGAATTCTATTCTCAACATCATCTACTTTTTTACCTTTACCTAGTAATGCATTTGCGACAAAGTCTAGGGAAAAACTTGGAAAGCTATACGTAGCATTTTTTAATAGGTCGATACCATCGAGAACTACTCTTCCTGCAATATCAATAAATTTTCGCTCATTTTGGCTGCCCCCCGCCGACTGTGTTCGCCAACGTGGTGTATTATCATTACGACCAATAGTAAAAGCTATACCATGTACATCACAGCGCTTTTGTAGAAGGTTAAAGTCAAAGTTAATAACGTTCCAACCAATTAATATGTCAGGATCGTGCTTTTTTATCCATTGTATTAACGTAACGAGTAGTTGTGCTTCATCTTCAACCCAAACTATGTGTTGGGCAATTTCATTAACTTCTTTATCAGATAGTTTTGATTTCGCTTCTTTCGCTAAAGAGTCATTTCGATCACCGATCATCAAAACACACTTTATTGGTTTTCCATCAGACATTTTATGAGACTGGAGTCCAATAGAATAGAGTTCGCCTTCCATTGAACACTCTATATCGAGCGACACCATCGTTAAGGGGATATCATCAAGTACTTGAAATTTATGAGTGGCTCTACATTTATCACTTCGATAAATAGGAAAGTTTTTTTGTAGAGACACGATGGCCTGTTGGGAACTAAACTCAATACCCGCGGTAATAAAACGCTCCATGAGGAATCGTTCATCAGGACGGAAGTCATCTTCATAACATTTAATATCATGCTTCTTTAGTACATCACGAGCACGATAAAAGTCACGCATCGACGAAAAATAAAAACCACTGACCAATTCCTGATTAAACGTTTTGAGAGCGAGTGGGTTAACCTTTGCGGTTAAAATTCTTTGTTCTGACAATAATGATTGCGCTCGTACTTGTTGATGTTGTTCGACAAAAAACAACGCCTGCTGTTCATGCACAATAACATTAACGGCACCTTGTAAGGTTTTAATCCACAAAGATAACTCAATACCTTTTTTAGTATCATAGGCTTGGCGAGTTAATAAGAAACCATAATTAGAGTTAGATGTTAATTTTTCAGCAGTTAGTGACATTAAATATTTTAATTCGTGGCGGATAACGATAAACTGTTAATATATACAGCAGTATATACACATTCGACTTGAAGATACAGAATTCAACAAATTGTTAAAGAATGAGTATATAAACAAATGAACAATAAATGGTTACCAGTATGCTAAGCGATAAAATTAAAGAAGTAATTCGTACGTCGTATAAAACAATTGGTGAAAATCTAGAAAATTTTCATCCAAGAAAACAGCAAACTTTTTTAATTGCTGAAATTGCTAAAACGTTAGCGGGTGAATACGACAAAGTGCGAAAAATCATTACTATAGAAGCAGGTACTGGTACGGGTAAATCTTTAGCTTATGCATTAGGCGCTATCCCATTAGCGGTATCTCGTCAAAAGAAAGTCTGCATCTCAACAGCTACGGTGGCATTACAAGAACAACTCGTAGACAAAGACTTGCCCTTTTTAAAAACACATTCAGGGCTGAATTTTAACTACACCTTAGTTAAAGGCCGTCAGCGTTATGTCTGTCGGCAAAAATTAGCACTAGCCATTAGCAATAATGATTCGCCTCAAGCAGGTTTTACCTTTGCGCAAAAACCCAATGCGATGGATATAAAATTATTACATCATTTACACAAAGCGTTGAATGATAATAAATGGCAAGGCGATCTAGATTCTTGGGCAGACCCAATACCTCATCATTTATGGCAACAGATTCAATGTGACAAACACAGCTGTTTGAAGCACCTCGCTGAACACACACATTGCCCTTTTCATAAAGCACGAGAAACGATGGATTC
>CAJWBY010000250.1 GCA_913020705.1 uncultured Colwellia sp. | reverse complement strand
AAAACTAAATTACTTGCATTCAGTATTTTCGCAGCAACAGCCGTCACCGTAACATTCATTCCTGCTCTACAAACGGCCATAGCAACAACCAATACACCGACAGTGGTGCCCATTGATATAAAACCGATCGATGTCGCCCCTATTGTTAATAATGAACATCCTAAAATTGAAGTTGTATTTGTTTTGGATACTACCGGTAGCATGGGAGGTTTAATTAATGCTGCTAAAGAAAAAATTTGGTCTATTGCCAGCACAATGGCTTCTGCCCAAACAGCTCCTGATATCAAAATGGGCTTAGTTGCCTATCGTGATCGAGGGGATGCTTATGTAACTAAATCAGTGCCTTTATCAAGTGATCTTGATTCTATGTATGCCAAATTAATGGACTTTCAAGCTGATGGTGGTGGTGATACACCAGAAAGTGTTAATCAAGGTTTATATGATGCTGTTAATAAAATGCAGTGGAATGATGATCAACAAACCTACAAAGTTATATTTCTTGTGGGCGATGCCCCAGCACATATGGATTACAACGATGATGTTAAATATCCTGAAACTATGGCGATAGCAAAACAAAAAGGTATTATCATCAATACCATTCAGGCGGGATCTGAAGATGCTACTACAGCCAATTGGCAACAAATTGCCAGCTTGGGTAATGGTGATTATTTTCACGTAGAACAATCTGGAAATGCTGTAGCGATTGCCACGCCATTTGATAAAAAATTAGCCGAGTTATCTAAAAAACTTGACGATACCCGCCTTTATTTTGGGAATAAAGCAGATAAAGCTAAACAAGCTTTAAAAGTAGCTGCAACAGAAAAACTACATAAAGAAGCGAGTGATGAATCTCGTGCTAGACGTGCCACATTTAATGCATCTAAAAGTGGTAAAACTAATTTCCTCGGTGAAAAAGAATTAGTTGAAGCCATCAGCAGCGGTCGTATGGAACTTGACGATATAACGCAAGAGGAGTTGCCCGAACCAATGCAATCTATGTCAGTTCACGAACAAGCAGTGTTCATTGCTGAGGAAAAAGAACAACGCGATGAGATAGAAAAAAATCTAAAAGTATTAGCCAAAAAACGTGAAAATTATCTACGTAAAAAAGTGGATGCAGATGGCGGTGCAAAAGATTCTTTTGATGCAAAACTCTATGGTTCGATCACTGCTCAGGCTAAAGAAAAAGGTCTTGTTTACAGCGAAGAAAGTGCTAAATATTAAAGCTTAATATCTTATCTTTCGCCATCAATAATATCAGCCATTTATTTACAGTTTGACTGGTTTTATTGATGGCTTTTTATTGCTTAATTTTTAACTTTATTGTCTAAAGATTGAATAATATTCAAATTTTGCTAAAGTAATCAACAATATAAATCAAAAAAGGGCGTAACCATGTCTGAGTCATCGTCGAAGGCAAGCACGACAAAGATTATTTATATTCTGTATTTGGTTGGCTTAGTCATGCCATTATTAACCATCATCGGTCTGGTGATGGCCTATATCAATATTGAAGACAGTGAGGAATGGTTACAAAGCCATTATCGTTTTCAAATTCGTACATTCTGGATTGGACTATTATTCAGCCTAGTAAGTAGTTTGCTTACGTTGGTTTTTATTGGTTATTTTTTCCTTATCGTCACAGTAATCTGGTTTGTTATTCGCTGCGTCAAAGGATTGAAATTTCTAGACCAACAACAAGCTCACCCTAATGCGGTGACTTGGATGATTGATTAAAGCTTTTTAAAATTTCTCACTCTGAAGCTGATTATCCACGATAGACAGCCAAAGGCCCTGTTGCTTGTTGTGTGGGCATTACTTCCATCGTGGTGACATTCATATGTTCTGGCGTATTGACCAACCACCACACTGTGTTAGCAATGTCCTCTGCTGTTAAAGCTACAGTGTTTTGGTAAACCCCATCAGCCCGCTGTTCATCATCTTTAAAACGCACCCTCGAAAATTCGGTTTCAGCATTGCCGGGTTCGATATTACTCACACGTATAGCAGAACCTAATAAATCTGCCCTCAAAGCTAAGGAAAACTGTTTAACGAAGGCTTTGCTTGCACAATAAACATTGCCCCCAGGATAGGGCCAATTACCAGCCACGGAACCGATATTAATAATATAACCTTGGTTACGGGCGCGCATTTTTGGCAAAAGTTGTCGCGTGCAATACATTAGGCCTTTGATATTGGTATCCACCATCTGTTCCCAATCATCGAGATCTGTTTTATCAGCAGGTTCTAAACCTAAAGCAAGGCCTGCGTTATTCACTAATACGTCGATATCTGCAAACTGGCTTGGCAAATCATCAATGACCTGTGTAACAGCTTTTCTGTCCGTTATATCAAAACAGCTAGTATGTACCTTACTCGCACCGCCAAGTTCTTGTTGTAAGGCATCCAGACGTTGTTGTCGACGACCAGTAAGAATAAGTTGCCAATCATTGTTTACAGCAAATAAACGTGCAATGGCTTCACCAAAACCAGAGGTAGCACCGGTAATTAATATTGTTTTCATTCAAGTTATCTAGTCAGGTCGTTGAGCTAATATTTCTAATGCAGCAATGCGATAAGCTTCAGCTAATGTTGGAAAGTTAAAGGTGCTTTCAACAAATATATCTACATCTGCATCACATAACATCGCCATATGACCAACATGCACTACTTCGGTTGAACTTTCACCAACCAACATCACACCTAATATTTTTTTGCCTTGTGCATCTGAAACAATTTTAAGCATGCCTTCGGTATTACCTGAAATTTGGCCACGAGCAACTTCAGCAAATTTAGCTCTGCCAACAATGACATCACCATATTGTTCACGAGCCTGTGTTTCTGTAAGGCCAACTGAAGAAAGTTCAGGAATGGAAAAAATACCGGCCGGAATAAGTTGGCTCATACCACCCAGAGGAATATCAAACGCATTACACGCTGCACGCCGTCCTTGCTCCATTGAGGCTGAGGCTAACGACGGTGGACCGATAACATCACCAGCCGCATAGATATTACTCACGCTAGTGCATAGATTGTCATCAACACTAATCAATCCACGGTCATTGAGTTCTAGACCTGCATTTTCTAACCTCAAGTCACCAACATTGGCTACACGACCTGCAGCACACAATAACTTCTGGCTTTTCACTACCGTGCCATCAGCACATTCTGTTACAACTTCACTAATGCCATCCCAATAAACATTTTTAACTTGCTGTTTCCCCATCCAAGTACCGCCCATGCCTTCAAAGGCTTGCACAAAGGTATCGGTCATATCTTGATCGAGAAAACCTAATGGCGTTGGATATTTATCAATCATAGTGACCTTGACACCTAAGGCTTGGAATATGGTGGCATATTCACTCGCAATCACACCGCCACCTAATACCGTTAAGCTGGCGGGTAGGTATAACATCGATAAAATCGAGTCACTATCAAAAAGGTGCTCATGATCAATAGGAATATTGTCAGGGTTTCGAGGATAAGAACCTGCTGCAATCACTACTTTATTAGTTTTAAGTTCTAGGTTCTCACCATTCACTTTAGTGATTCGTAATGTTTGATTATCGATAAAGCTCGCTCGACCATGAATATGCTCAATCTCATTACGTGCAATTTGCTCCCGCATATATTTATCATGTGCTTTTAATACTTCACTTAAGCGATCCATCAGGGTTGCCATTTCAGTATCTTCACCCAGTTCAAAATCAACCAAGGCAGCATTTTGACGCATGTGTTTTACCCGTAGGGCATTTTCACGCAAGGTTTTAGATGGAATAGTGCCTTTATGCACACAGGCGCCACCAAATAAATTATCACGCTCAATAATGGCAACGCGTTGACCTGCTTTAGCGGCTTGAATCGCCGATTTTTGACCTGCCGGGCCACTACCAATAATAATGACATCGTAATCAAATGATGAACTCATGCTGATAACCCCTCCAATCGACTTGATACGGCATCACTTTGACTTAATAATTTTTCAATTTCATCTTGGTATAAATTCAATGTCGTCATTACTGGTTGGAGTAATAATGATTCTTTATCCACAACATCAGGTAATAACATGTGTGTGGCAAATTCAATTCCTGCATTGACCAAAGCGGCCTGATTAACGGATGTAGGTGCGTTATTGTAATCAGAAAAATAACATATTGATTCAATTACCAGTGTCGGCATTTTCCATGTTTTAACAACTTGCTCTGCCAGCTGTTGTGAAAATCGTTTTTCTAATTGCAAAACTTCATCAAGTGTTAAGGTTATATCTTGTTTTTTAGCAATATCTAGTGCAGCTTGAATAACTGCCGGGCCACCAATTGAATGTAATAAACCAGCTAAAAATGCGACTTCAACATTGCTACGGCAATGGCGGGCGATTTCTTTGGACCATAATCCAGTTGCTAGGGCATGTCGCCATTTTTTAGCAACATAAGATTCATAACCAGGCGTATTAAATAATTTTGAACCGATAGATGCAGAAAGTGCAATTTCGCTAATCACTCTCATACCTAAACGTGAAATTGCTTGTTGTAACGATACAAGGTTTGCTAAAGGTGTATAAGCCACCGAGTTAGCAATTCGCATTACATGACCTGCTAAGGATTGGTCACTTTGGATTAGTTTTGCCATTTCCGTGGCATCTGAGTCTGGATTTTGTGCCAGCAATAATGCTTTGTTTGCCACCTCAGGTAGCATCGGCACCTCAATGTCATTATTATTGATTAACGGTTCTAAAATTTCGGCTATAACTTGGGCTTGATTGGATAAAGCATAATTTTCTGCATTCATAAGATTACCTGACAATTAATCACTCCATGTGAGTAGAATTTATCGTTCCACAAATCCAGCT
>CAJWBY010000249.1 GCA_913020705.1 uncultured Colwellia sp. | reverse complement strand
TCAGCCAGGTAACCCACAGCAAAATGCTTATATTGAACGTTTTAATCGGACGGTAAGATATGACTGGCTGAGCCAGTATATTTATCGAGATATTGAAGAATTACAAAGCAGAGCAACACAATGGTTATGGACTTATAACCATGAACGACCTAACATGGGAATTGGTGGTATAACCCCAATTCAAAAACGTAAACTAACACAGAGAAAAGCGTCTACTTTTGAACTCCATTAAAAATGGGGTGATTACCATATTAGTTGGTTTATGCGTAATTTAAATGAATATATAGCAAGAAAAGCAAATTATGAAGATAACTGTACAGGCCGGTTTTGGGAAGGTCGGTTTAAATCACAGGCTTTATTAGATGAAACAGCTTTGCTGAGTTGTATGATGTATGTTGATTTAAATCCTATACGTGCAAAAATGGCCGACTCATTAGAAACCAGTGATTTTACCTCAATACAAGAACGAATTAAGCAATATAAATCATATAAAAATCAACAAAAAAAGAGAAAAGTTGATATTAAGGTGTTGCAGCAACCGAGGCAGCTCATGCCCTTTGGTAATAATATTGACAAAGGCACAATTCCTTTTATTTTATTCGATTACTTAGAACTAGCTGATTTTAGTAGTCGACTTATTCAGCCTAAAAAGCGAGGCGCTGTATCAAAAGAAATGCCAAAGTTATTAAATGAACTCAACATTGAAATTGATAATTGGATTAATACACTCAATCACTTTAGGCGGCAATATGCCAATTTTGCAGGTTCAAAATCATCCCTCATTAAATGTGCGAATTGCCATCATCAGAGTTGGTATAAAGGTTCAGCTTAGCTTAAATGCTTAATTAAATTACAAGGAAAGTTTATATATAGTGTAGTGGTACAGTAGTTTTGGCCACCTAATAAGAAATGTTATGATTATTTCATAACCAATTTAGGTGACATATGACAAAAAAAAACCGTGTAACATATTCTGCAGCGATCAAACTTGAAACAGCTCAGTTAGTAATTGACCAAGGCTACACTCAAGAAGAAGCAGCAAAAGCTATGAATGTGGGTAAATCAACTGTGAGTAAATGGGTTGCCCAGTTAAAGGTTGAGCGAAGCGGAAAATCACCTTTAGCATCACCTATGACGCCTGAACAAATTGAAATTCGAGAACTGAAAAAGCGTATACAGCGAATTGAATTAGAAAAGGATATTTTAAAAAAGGCTACAGCTCTATTGATGTCGGACTCTCTGAACAATTCTCGATAATCGAGAAACTCAATAAGAGCAATAGTCACCCAGTTAAAACATTATGTGATGTATTTGGCGTACATCGCAGTAGTTATAAATATTGGGTTAACAGAGATAAATCGTAAGCGCTAATTTAGCCCCACGTTCCAATTTAAATCAGCTTTAAGCAAAATTATCTCGTTAAATTTATTCGAGGTAATTATGAAATATCAACAAAAAATAAAGCATTGGCAGTCACTCTTTATCCAGCAACAAAACAGTGGCCTTTCTATCTCTGACTTTTGTAAACAGCAAAAATTTGCTACTTCTACATTTTATGCCTGGAAAAAACGCATAGCCAAAATTGATGGGGATCAGCCCCTGCAAACTCAAAAACAACAACTCATTCCTTTGCTTCTTGAAGATGTCCCTGAACATCAAAATACCTCACTCAAATTAACAACACCAACAGGTTATCAATTGGAGTTTGATGAGGGCTTGCCTCATCAAAAACTTAATCGCATTTTGAGCATGCTTAAATGATCAGTCCTCAACAGGTATATCTGGTAACTGGTTTTACTGACATGCGTAAATCGATAAATGGCTTATCAGTCATTGTTGCCGATCAGCTTGAACTTGATCCGCTAAGTCAGGCCTGGTTTGTTTTTTGTAATAAACAACGCAATAAACTTAAAATTTTATTTTGGGATACCAATGGCTTTTGGCTTTATTATCGTCGTTTAGAGCAAGGTCGGTTTCAATGGCCGAAATGCAGTGAAAACCTCACAGCTATGAGTATTGAACAACGACAGTTACAATGGTTATTATCTGGTTTAACTGTGACTAATCAATCCCGTCACCATACATTAACAGGGTTGTCAGTGTTATGATCTAAAGGATCTTTTATAAGGGCTTGAACGATCTTGCCAGTATGCCATGCTAGCCATACTTTGAGATAAATAAACCTTTATTAATGTCTGACAATACTCAAATAGAGCAGTTACAAAAACAACTGGCAGCGTTACAAGCACAGGTAGATGCATTACAACAAGATAAGCAAGCATTAAAAGAAGATATGGTTGAAATGCAGGCGCGTATTGATCACCTTCTTGCAGAATTGAAACTGAGCAAATCTCAAAAATATGGCAAGAAAAGTGAGAAGGCACCACGTGGCACCTTTAACGAAGCAGAGCAAGCAAAGTCAGCGCCCAAGCATCATAAAAAAGGCAAACAAACACTGCCTGAAGATTTACCGCGTGAAGAAGTTGAACATGTATTAGCAGATAGCAGTTGTACGTGTTGCGGGAATGATATGCATGTTTGTGGCACTGAAGAAAGTGAACAAGTTAAAATTATCCCAGCCAAAATCAGTGTCATAAAACACAAGCAATTCAAATACGCTTGTCGTCATTGTGAAAATACTGAAATCAAAAACAAAATCATTACCGCTTCCAAGCCAAAACAACCGATACCCGGCAGTATTGCCAGCGCGGAAACACTGGCTGCAGTTGTGACGGCTAAATATTGTGATGCGTTACCGCTTTATCGACAGGTTGAGATATTCAAACGCGGTGGACTTAGCTTGTCTCGGGGCACGCTGGCAAATTGGTGTATTAAAGCTGGCGCAATCATTAAACCTTTAGTTGAAGCAATGAGACGACATTTACTCGCTCAGCATAGTTTATGCGCCGATGAAACTCGGGTTCAGGTATTAGATGAGCCTGATAAAAAAGCCACAAACCAATCTTATATGTGGGTGTATCGCAGTAACGAAATGAGTGAGCAACCTGTTGTGGTTTATGATTACCAGGCGGGTAGAAGTCGCGCCTGTTTAAAAGAATTCCTAGGGGATTATCAAGGATATTTACAGTGTGATGGCTACTCTGTTTATGACAATGTTGAAAATATCACGCCTGTAGGTTGCTGGGCACATGCCAGGCGAAAATATAATGATGCACTTAAGGCGGAATCAAAAAATAAAGGTCGGGCACATAAGGCAATCAGTTTCATCAGTAAACTATATAAATTAGAGACACAGGCAAAGAACAAAAAACTAAGTGCCCAACAACGCTACCAATTACGGCAAGAAAAAGCCAAACCAATATTAGCAGCATTTAAAATATGGTTAGATGAAGCCAAGGTAAAAGTCACCAAAGAGAGCCATATTGGCAAAGCAATCAACTACACACTTAATCAATGGGATAAATTAAATCATTATATAGAAGATGGTGAATTAGGTATCGACAATAATATAACCGAGCGAGATATCAGACCATTTACCACGGGACGGAAAAACTGGATGTTCTCACAATCAGTCAATGGTGTAGAGGCAAGTGCGATACTTTATAGTATTGTAATGGTCAACTCAACTTGGAGACTTCTTTAGGCACTTTTTAGTAATTTCATTTCATATTCTGCTGGTGAAATATTTCCTAACTTATAATGGCGGCGCTTTTGATTATAAAATGGCTCTATGTAATCAATAATATCAGCTATCGCTTCATTCCTTGTTTGATAACGACGATAATTAACTCGCTCAGATTTTAAACTGCGGAAAAACCTTTCTGTAACAGCATTATCTAAACAATTTCCTCGGCGACTCATACTCGCTTTAATATCATATTCATTTAGCGTTTCTTGAAATGCTTCACTCGTATATTGGACCCCTTGGTCACTATGAAAAATAACGTTATCATTTGGTTGTCGCTTATTTACTGCTAATCGTATTGCTCTTGTTGTTAACTCACTATTTGGTTTATCTGAGAATGCCCAACTAATTACTTTACGTGAGCATAAATCCATAATCACAGCTAAATACAGCCAGCCCTGTTGAGTCCGGATATAGGTAATATCACCTGACCAAAGCGTATTTAGTTGCTCTGGGTTAAATTGTCTATTCAAGTGATTTGGTGCGATAACTGACGCTTTACCACCTGATGGGTAACGATGTTGCTTAGGTCGTTTAGCTACAAGGTCTAAGCGCTTCATTACTGTTCTAACTTTATGAATACCTAGGCTAAAACCCATCGCCTGAAGCTCTATTAGCATTCTTCGTTTGCCATAAGTTGCATCCATATCAACATGAACTTGCTTCATGGCCGCTTCAAGCTTTACTTGCTCAGAATTTATAACTTTAGGCTTTGAACGATAATAAAATGTACTTGCCGCAATCGATAAGCACCGACAAATTTGCTGAACTTTATTTCCTGCCTTCTTCAACATAACAGCTACTTGTTGCCGTTGTTCATTTCCATAGCGAAAAAGGCCGACGCTTTTTTTAATAGTTGATTATCACTTTTTAACTGTTTTATTTGTTTTTCTAACTCTTGAATACGTATTTGTTCAGGAGATAAAGCAGTCGCTTTTGGTGTGATACCTTGTTGCTCTTTTTTATACTGACTGATCCAACGCTGAATTGATGATAAACCTACGCCCATAGCTACCGCTGCATCTTTATGTTTGTAGCCATGAACAATCACTAGCTCTGCACATTCACGTTTAAATTCTGCTGATAATATTTTCTTTGGCATTTTTGACCTCGATATTTTAGATAATAATACCTCTAACGAAGTCTCTAGTTAAATTGTACCTTTACACTTGTTCTTAAACACTAAAGCCAGATCTCCGATAAACCACTTC
>CAJWBY010000248.1 GCA_913020705.1 uncultured Colwellia sp. | reverse complement strand
TTATTTGAACAGCAAATGAAAGAAGCCGAAGCGCTATTTGCTAATCAACTGAGACGTTTGCCTGAAAGCCACGAAACTCCTGGATTACTTGATGATATTACATTTGTAGGCACAACAAGTGGGCTTAAATTTGTAAAACTTAATTGGCAGCCAGAAATAACGCGCGAAATTTATATTGAACTCCCTATAGATATAGAGGTGGTTGGTTCTTATCACGAATTTGGTAATTTCGTTAGTAAAATAGCTGGGTTGCCGCGTATAGTCACACTTCATGATTTTGATGTAAATATGGAAAAAACTGCAAATGGTTTGCTAAGTTTAAAGTTGCAAGCAAAAACCTATCGTTATCGAGAGGCGGAAGAAAAGTGAAAAAATTATTCGTGTTGATGATAGTTATTATTGGAACTAGCGGTTGTTTCGATGATACGAGTGATTTGCATACTCATATTGCTAAAGTAAAATCTATGACACCAAATGTAATTGAGCCTATGCCTGCCGTTCCAAAATATGGTCACTTTGATTATTCAGCTCAAGCGTTACGAAGTCCGTTTGATGAGCCAAAAGCTGAAGCTATTCAACAAAAAATTCAGCAAATGTCAGGATGCTTAAGTCCTGACCCTCGAAGACGAAAACAACCTTTGGAGAAGTTTTCATTAAGCAATTTATCAATGCGAGGCACATTAGGTGAACAAGGTGTTATTTGGGCACTTGTTGAAGCTTCTGATGCAACATTACATCGAGTGGCTGTAGACAGTTATTTGGGGTTGAATAATGGTCGAATTACGATTGTTAACCAATTTGATGTTAAAATAATAGAGTTAATTCCTGATGGCACTGGTTGTTGGGTAGAACGTGAAACAACTATTAAAATGATTAGGTCAGGTACAGAGGGGCAAGGGAAGTAATGTTGCTATTTAATAAAATGAAAAGTTATCACTCAATGAAAATATATGTAATGCGAAGTTTTATCACGGCAGTGATGCTTTATTCTTTTGCTTGTTCGGCATGGTCTAGTGATCTGATAGGTATTAAATATAATACTTTACAAAATGATGAAATAGAATTGCAGTTTGAACTAACGGAAAAAATCGTTAATCAGCCTGAAATGACAACATCGATGAATCCAGCTCAAATAAAAATCACTTTTGATGCTGAAAAGTTTAACGATAATTTATTGAAAACCACTATTGAACACGCAGGTGTTAATCATATTACTGTTCAAAAGTTAAGAGGACAAGTCGTTGCTACAGTTCACTTAGATCAACTTTCAGTTTTTGATATAGAACAAAATGGGCATGTATTTTCATTAACACTTAATAAAGGTGTTAATGATTCACCTGTTACCCAAGTTAACCCTTTAGGTAATAATTTTATTAATAATATTGCTTCATTAGATTTTCGTAATGGTGAAAATGATGAGGCACAAATTCTTGTTTATCTTGATGACAGTATGGTCGCTGTTGATGTCACAGATAAACTGGGTAAGTTATATATAGAATTCCATAATACGCAAATTATTGATGACCTTCTTTACAAATTAGATGTTACAGATTTTGGCACTTTAGTTACAGGTATTGAAACATTTAGAGATGGCAGAAACGCAAAACTTATTGTAGACATCAATAGTGACTTTACATTTAAACATCAACAGCTTAATAACGTATTTTCACTTACTATTGTTAAAAATGAAAAAGCTCCCGGTTATTTAGAAGAAGATGCAGACTTTAGTGGTCGCGCTATTTCTTTGAATTTTCAAGATATTCCTGTCCGTACAGTCTTACAAATAATTGCTGATTATAACGGCTTTAACTTAGTCACTAGTGATACTGTTTCTGGAAATGTTACATTACGTTTAGATGGTGTTCCTTGGGACCAAGCCCTTGATATTATATTAAAAGTTAAAGGCTTAGATAAACGCATGGATGGCAATATTTTAATGGTTGCTCCCAGTGACGAGCTTTCTGCTCGAGAAGCTCGAGATTTACAGGCTAAGCAACAAGTTGCTGAACTTGCTCCGCTATATACGGAATATGTTCAAGTGAATTATGCTGAAGCATCAGACTTTGCTGAGTTAATTAAAAATGAATCAAACAGTATTTTATCAATACGAGGCAGTGTCAGTGTCGATGAGAGAACCAATACGTTGTTGATTCGAGATACGGCTAAAAGTATTGAAGATATTCGTAGAATGGTAAATGTTTTAGATATTCCAGTACGTCAAGTTATTATAGAAGCACGAATGGTAACAGTTAAAGACAGTATAAATGAAGAATTAGGTATTAGGTGGGGGGTTACAGATACTGATAGCGAATTTGCTACATCAGGTACTTTAGAAGGAGCAGATACTGCTGGTAGTGGTATTGTCCCTGATTTATCTGATCGGTTAAATGTGAATTTACCTGTGGCAAACCCTGCTGCAAGTCTTGCATTTCAAGTAGCGCGACTAGCCGATGGCACAATCTTAGATCTTGAACTTAGTGCTATGGAGAAAGAAAACAAAGGTGAAATCATTGCTAGCCCAAGAATTACAACGGCCAATCAAAAACAAGCCTATATTGAGCAAGGGGTAGAAATACCTTACCAAGAAGCTTCTTCAAGTGGCGCAACAACGACTCAATTCAAAAAAGCAGTGCTGAGTTTAACCGTTACACCTCATATTACGCCTGACGACCGTATTATTCTTGATTTAATTGTGACTCAAGATACTGTGTCTACTGTTCAAAATGGTTCAGCACCAGGAATTGATACACAACGAATAGGTACTCAAGTATTAGTTAACAATGGTGAGACGATCGTACTTGGCGGAATTTATCAACAAGCCATTATTAGTACGGTATCAAAAGTACCTGTTTTAGGAGATATTCCTTATTTCGGTTGGCTATTTAGGAATAGCAACAACTTTAATGAGAAAAAAGAACTATTAATTTTTGTGACACCGCGCATCGTAACCGAGCGTTTTTAAAGAACTTTGTGAGTTATTGAGGATTTTAATTTATTTTTCGCCTTAGTTAACTTGCAATTTACACCGAACAATTGCGATAATTACGCCCTTAAAATTTTCGGAGGGGGTTCCCTCATATTTGTAAACGTAATTATTTATACGAGCTAAAGTTAATCTAATGGCAGAAAAACGTAATATTTTCCTTATAGGCCCTATGGGCGCTGGTAAAAGCACAATTGGTAGAGAATTAGCTGATAGGCTACATCTTGAATTTTTTGACTCTGATCAGGAAATAGAACGCCGAACAGGTGCAGACATCGCATGGGTTTTTGATCTTGAAGGCGAAGAAGGCTTTCGTAAAAGAGAAGAAGGTGTGATTGAAGACCTAAGCGAGAAACAAGGTATTGTTTTAGCTACCGGTGGTGGATCAGTGATTAGCACACAAGTGCGTAATCGTTTATCTGCACGCGGTATCGTCGTTTATCTAGAAACAACGATAGACAAGCAAGTGGCTCGTACGCAACGCGATCGCAAACGTCCATTATTGCAAACTTCAGAAGAACCACGCACAGTACTTGAGAACCTTGCAGTAGAACGCAATCCTTTATATGAAGAAATTGCTGATGTTATTGTAAAGACTGATGATCAAAGTGCTAAAGTTGTTGCCCACAAAATTGTTGAACGCTTAGATTTCTAATAAGCGAGTAGCACTTCCAATAAGACCCAAACATGACAACGCTAAATGTTGAGCTCGGAACACGCACTTATCCCATCTATATTGATAGTGGGTTATTGAATGATAATAGCCTGCTAACTCAACATATCCGTGGTAAACGGGTATGTATAGTTTCTAATAATATAGTTGAACCTCTTTATCTTGCTACTTTAAAAGCCAAGTTAATAGATTTTCAAGTTGATGAAATTATATTGCCAGATGGCGAAGCACAAAAATCATTAGCAAACTTTGATGTGATCATGTCACATTTATTGGCGAATGGTCATGGTCGGGATTCGACATTAATTGCTTTAGGTGGCGGTGTAGTTGGTGATATTACTGGCTTTGCAGCAGCATGTTATCAGCGCGGTATCAACTTTATTCAAGTACCAACGACATTACTTTCACAAGTAGATTCTTCTGTTGGAGGCAAAACAGCGGTTAATCATCCTCTCGGTAAAAACATGATTGGTGCTTTTTATCAGCCAAAAGCTGTTCTTATTGATATTGATAGTTTAGTAACCTTACCTATTCGCGAATTTAATGCAGGAATGGCTGAAGTTATTAAATACGGTATTTTAGGTGATGGCGATTTTTTTACTTGGTTAGAAATTAATGTTGATAAAATAAAGTCAGGGGATAAAAATACTCTGATTCAAATGGTCCAAACTTGTTGTCAATGTAAAGCCGATATTGTAGCAGCAGACGAAACAGAAGCTGGCGTACGTGCATTATTAAATTTAGGTCATACTTTTGGTCATGCTATCGAAGCAGATCAAGGTTATGGTAACTGGTTACATGGCGAAGCAGTAGCTACTGGCATGGTACTTGCCTCTAAGTTATCAGTAGCATTGAATTTGCTTGAAGCGTCAGATCTTCGTCGTATAGAAACTTTAATTGCCGCGTTTGATTTACCACTAATAGCTCCTGAAAATATGGGGTTTGAAGAATTTATTTGTCACATGCGTCGTGACAAGAAAAATTTGGCAGGTGTATTACGTTTAATCGTACCTACTGCTATTGGTCAATCAGAAATGCGTGATGATATTAGTGAGGACATGCTTAAGCAAATTCTGTAATTTTTAATACAGAATAGGTGAAACATGTCTGCACAAGCACATGACATAGAATATAACGCTCCACAAAGTGTTACCACAATTAGCGCTAATGCGCGCGTTGACTATATTTTACGCTTTTCAAAACATGCTGTTTTGGTTGTTGATCAAGACGCGAATGTTTATTCTCA
>CAJWBY010000247.1 GCA_913020705.1 uncultured Colwellia sp. | reverse complement strand
AAAAAACCAAGAAATTTTTTTTATTATTTTATAAAATTTCCATCAGTATTCTAGTTGTGTTGTTCATCTAGGCACCTTTGATGAGATTTGACCGTATTTGTAAAGTTCACCTAAAAGCCTTAAGCCTTTGTGCTTGTGATATCATTAGTAATTAATTGTAACGACGATCTGGTCACTATAATCCCCCTCGGGCACCATTTGCGCTGATGGGATAATGCCATACACTTTATGGGTTTGAGGGCTGCCAGTTCCGGTAAGCGCAACACCTGTGGGGACGGTATTCCCCCAAACAGTATCGCGAGAGACATCTGAATAAACTTGGTAAACTAGATAGTCGCCTGCTTCAGATGTCATACGGCGAACTGGCACATCATCCGAACCCGATCCCGCGGAATTACCCGCATTCATTGTGATCAGGGCTGCTGCGCCTGAGGTGCAGCTTGAAATTACCGTAGCCATAGCATCAAGCGCGGCCGATGTGTTGGCGACAACACCATCATAGGCTCCAAACACCATTGGGGTGTTGTTTATGGAACAGGAATACTCAACTGTTGCGCTAACGCTCATGTTTGAAGTGCCTGTGTCAGCGTGGGATTGGGTGCTAAGAATAGTGAAGCCGAGTGATATAGCTGATACGATCGCTCGTTTCAGAGGGCTTTGCTTGAAGTTCGTTTTCATAACTCGTTCATTTTCTTTATCAAATTTACCTCTAGACTACCGTTGGAAATGGTCAGTTTGATTGTCTTCCTACGCTATATGCAATAAAAGTTTCCCTTTAAATTGATAGGTAAGGTTCGTTCAAAAAAATCGTGTTTTGCCGCTCTATGACCTATATGTGTTTATCTGTATGACCTATATGTGTTTATAGATCTTTTTGGCTATTAACTCTTATTACACTCTACTTAAGTATAGTAGTATATACTTAAGTAGTCTTATGTCTGTACTTTTTTTTTGAATTCTATCCGACTACCTCAAGCTAGAGACCGATGGTACTGATAGGCATGAACTCATGTGGATGGTTGCTCCTATCCATTGCAGAAAACTGCATTTAAAAAAAAAGGAAAAAAATTATGAAAATGAATTTCAAACAAAATAGTGTAAAGCTTGCAATCGCAGCAGGCTTGTTGGGTGGTTCGGTCGGTTTTACTCTACCTGCATTCGCTGCTACAACAACATCAAATTTAGCAGTTAAAGCATCAATTGGCAATGCATGCGTAGTGTCCACTGAGGAGCTAAACTTCGGAACCTACAATCCCAATGCAACTCAAGACCTTGCGGGGACTGGCAAAATAAAAACAACTTGTACTGCAGGTGCAACAGGTACCATAAAAATAGGTAAGGGTGTCAACGCTGTATCAGATAGCACTGATAATGCTCCGCAACGCCGTATGGTACACGGTTCTAATGCGGCTAAATTTCTATCTTATGATGTTTTTACCGATAGTAATGGCACAGTACAATGGAACCATACAACCGAAGGTGACGCAGCTTTAAGTGGTACTGGTAGTGAAGCCACTGCAATTGTTTATGGTAAAATCGCAAAAAATCAAACAACTGCTATAAGCAAATATGAACTCCAACAAGTCATTACTTCATCAATAAAAACAGTTGCAGAGTCAAAAAAAATACACGATACTTAATGACTGAATTATGGACTAAGGTCCTCTTTGTAAGTTGCTAAACAACTGGAATTTTTAAACTATGAAAAAAATAATAGGACTGCTACTAGCAGGTGCAATAGCCACGCCTTTAACTGCTTTTGCTAACAGTGATGATAGCCAATACCCCGCAACTAACTTTCAACCTAAAGTTATTTTTGCCGATGATTCAGCAAAATCGACAGGGTCCTCTTCATCGCAATCTGCTTTTGATGCCGATTATCCAGCGGCCAGCTTTCAACCTAAAGTGCTTTATGTGGATGCTTCTGCTAGTTCTTCAAGTGCATCAATAGGTGAAAAATCTTCTTTTGATCCCAAATATCCAGCGGCTAATTTTGCACCTAAGGTAATTTATCCATAATTTCTCATTCCCACGCTGTGCATCCTTGCCGTTAAGCTAAGGCAGTTATTAGCATAGGATGTGCTGAGGCACGAAGCGCATCTTTCGGAATGATGCGTTTCCTGTCGTCAGCACATCCTATGATTTCGCTTAACTTAACGGCAGTGACGCTGTGCGAGGGGAACTAGGAGCAACCTCGCCCCCCTTTCCTTGTCATTTATAGCAGAGCTCTTCTCTCTACATTACAAGAAGTTGAATAGTGATAGATTTTGCACTCTGGAATACGCTTGTTGAGCGGCTTGTAAGGCTGTTTGTTCTATATTGAATCGACTGATAGCTTCTGAAAAATCCAAGTCCCTAACATCTGACAATGTACTTCTCATATCTAATACAAATTTCTCATTTTGTGACTCTTGATCATCCAAGGCACGCATTCTCGCGCCAACAGTGGTGCGAACTTTCAAAAAATTATCTAATGCTGTATCTATATCAGCGAGCGCATCATTTGCCGTTGTGCTATAAACTCGACCTGTATCACCCGATGTAAAACCAGAGTTTTTAAGAAAATCGCCCTTGACTTGTTTAATTTGCACTGAAGCACTTGAACCAGAACTAACTGATCTAAACTGCATAGGGTTTGCTGTTGCATCTATTTCAATTTTCCCATCAATTGGCGACCCTGTTATCTGGGCTTGGATAGCAGCAATTAATAATGAATGGCTTCCATAATCTGCATTCAGAACAATTTCCAGCTTATTTCCCTGCTCATCATTTAATTCGAACCGTGTATCAGTTCCATTATATGCTAAAGCAACTGGCAGTGGAGCAGGAGGTGGATCATCAATAGTTATAGTACCCTCTATACTGCCACCTAAATCCACTCCTTTCCCCGCTTCTCCATCTGCAAAACCAAAATCAGTTAAAAACGAACCAACCACAGGACTTTTATCATGAATAGAAACTGAAGAATCCTTACCGGTCGTTGTTGAAATAAATTCAATATTATTACCATTACTACGCGCTTCCACACCTATATCAGACAATTTGACCGTTCCATTGACCGTTGCATTAATAGCAGAAACAACAGCATCTAAATCTGCATAGTCCGCATTAAGCGTAACAACAATAGGTTGTGCAATTTGACCTGATGTAAAGCCGGTATCCGCTAAAAAGGTACCACTCGTTTGATTATTAATTTCCAGTGTTGGGCTTGCCGCTGTACTGACTGACTTAAATTCAAGCGGATTAGCTGTTGGGTCAATTTCCACAAGGCCATTAATAGTCCCTGAAGCAGCAATTTGTCCTTGAATATCTGCAATTAATATCTCTTTAGTTGCATAATCTTGCGCCAACGTAATCGTCTGCGTATTAGTTCCATCAGCCACCAAATCAAATACTGCATTTGTTCCATTATAATTAAGTGGAAAATTTAATGTTGCAGTGCTAGTTATAGTCCTTCCTATATCACTCGTCAAATCAAATGTAGTCGGCATCGAAGCGGTGACAGGAAGGGCTGCGGGAGTGCCATAGTCCATCCCGAAGCGTACAAACCGATCCCCTGTTAAGACCGCTTCTGGCACTTCATAATTTTGTGATAATGCATTTGATAAAGATTGTAAGGTATCAAAGACACTCCTTTGATTAAACTCTGTTCCATTAACGGTTGTATTTGCTTCCTGACTAACTGAGTCTATGTTGCTAAAAACATTCGACCCTAAATCACCATCTGCAACTCTTCGTTCTGGCGCAATATCCAAAACACGTTGATTAATGCCTCCTTGATAAACATAAGAGCCTACTTCTGCATCCCAAGCAACCGCAGGTGTTGTTGATAAATCACCAGAGAAAATATATTCGCCATTGGCATTTTTGGTATTTGCTACGCCTACCATTTCCTGCAATAACTGATCAATTTCCGATTTAATGGCAACACGGTCTTGTAGAGTCAGCGTATCATTCAATGCTTGAACGGTTAGTTCTTTTGCCCTGAACATGATGTTTTCAGCAGTATCCAAGCCTCCTTCTTCAATACTTAATCGCGATCGAACCATCCCAATATTGTCTTGGTATTGTGCCGTTTTATCGATTGTTTCCTGCAAGCTTAAGGTCCTTACCGCTGCCGCAGGATCATCACTAGGTGTTAAAATATTAAGTCCCGACGATAATTGCATTTGGGTCTTGGACATTTTAACTTGCTGGGCATTCATGGCATTAACGCCAAGTTGTTGTGCCCAGGATGTGGAAATTCTCATCATATACCCCCTATCTCACTGCGCCAATCAAAGAATCAAATAGCGTATTACTCACTGATATCATTTGTGCAGCCGCTTGATATGATTGTTGAAACTTAATTAAATTAGCCGCTTCTTCATCCAAATTAACCCCTGACACACTACCCCACGCATCTTTAGCATTATTTAAAAGTGTTTCTTGTGCTGCTGTTGCTATTTTTGCGGAACTGGTCAATACCCCAACTTCTGATACGACTAGGCCATAACCTCCTTGAAAAGAGGCGGTTTCACCTAACATACCTTTTTTGTTTTCTAACTCAGCTAACAGTAAACCATTTCTGTTATCACCCGGCATAGGCCCATTAATAGTATAAGAATCATCAGGAGATTTATTAGTTGCTAAAGCAACCTTACTAGGGTCTGTGATATTTTGAGCAATAGTGCTCGCGGCAGTAAATGTCGGTCTTATTAAAAATGCATCTCCAACATTAGCAGCTCCCTTAGACACATCAAAAGTAATTTTAATGCCGGGGAGTTCATTAGTAGAGTTAACAGGAACAAGAAAATCCGTTGGATCAGGAGCAACAGACTCAACCAAGTCAAAAGATTGATTATCTGCTAAGCGAGTTAAACTATATGTATTAACTGGCGAAGTGCTTGTCATTTCAACTTTATAATCACTAAAATCAATGTTTTTTATGTTGTCAGCATCAAATGT
>CAJWBY010000246.1 GCA_913020705.1 uncultured Colwellia sp. | reverse complement strand
TCAAAGTACAATGAAGGGTATGAAACCAGAGTTATTTATATGAAAGAAGAGCCTGTAGGCTTTTTTATGTGGGTGAAAGAATCTAGAATTAAAGTTTCCATTTGGCGATTTATGGTCGATAAAAACCATCAACAAAAATCAATAGGACGTGTCGCACTTAACCTAGCCTTGGCGGAAATAAAAAAAGTACCAGATTTACAAGAAATCGAAATTTGTTATAACCCCAAAAATCCTGTCGCTAAAGAGTTTTATGCTAGCTTTGGCTTTTCTGAAGTCGGTATGGATGAAGACGATGAAGATATGCTAGCGGTTATTAAACTTTAAAAAATAACAAACCATTCAAGCTGGACAAAAAAGACAGTGGGTTTTGCTGCTGCGTCTCTTATTTTAGCTAACAATTATTAGCTTCATAATGAGACGTTATTCATGGTTGGCTTACCAGCCTGACTGCTTGATTTGACTGATTTTCAATAAATATAGTCTCTATGGTAGTAATGTGTACTTTTGGCTTTTCAGCTGTTTGGGTGTACTCATTTAATCCTCATATTAGTGAGAAGCCTTAGTAAAAACCAGAAAGCCATTCTTTATTCTTTTAGTTATTGCTATTAATGTGTAAGTACCAGTTTTTATAATGTTTATTTGTTTTACAGTTCTTAATTATCAATTGTTCTTACTTTCCTAATTTATTGAAAATAAAGAAAAAATAATTTTGGCTTACTATTTGCTTTACTAATATTGTTGGGTTTTACGTATTGTAATAAAATAATGGAGTGTTGTATGAGGCTTAAAGCAGTATTGTTTAGTATGGTTTTACTTGTAAGTGGTTATGTAAATGCAGGAATAATATCAACTATTGGCACATCAGGATCTGATTTTAGGTGTCTCGGCACTGCTGGAGGATGTGGCCAAACTTTTGGGCAAACATTTACGGTAACAGGTTTGGATACTTACCTTGATGACTTTGGTCTTGTTTTGTCTAGGGTTGATAACGGACCGTTGAACGTTCAATTTAAATTATACTCATGGAATGGATCTAATATATCTGGAGCTTCCCTTTTTCAAAGTTCTGTTTTATCGGTAAATAATTCAATAAGCCAATTATATACTTTTGATACGAATGTTAACCTAGTTAGCGGCAATCAGTACATGGCGCTTTTTGACACTTCAGGAATTGGCAATACAACGGCTCCAGCGAGTGGGTTTACTCGTATTAGTAATGCTAGTTATGCAGGTGGAAGCTTCTTTTGGGAGAGAACATCTGGAAATGGTGTTTGGAACTCTTCCGGTGGTGATACACTTTTTGCAGCTAACTTAACGACTGCTTCTGTTTCTGAACCATCAACACTAGCTATATTTGCTTTAGGTTTTATGGGGCTAGTGGCTCGTCGTTTCAAAAAATAATTCTTAACCCTAGAGTTTATGCTAGTTTTAATTTAAAGCACTGATTGTAATAATCAGTGCTTTTTTATTCTGCTTTAGAAGAGGGAACTAAAGTTAGCATACAATTATGTGGAAAAAGTTGAGTATAAACTTGTCATAAGATATTCAAGTTTCTATGACTAATTACTTGGGCGACTTTGTCAATGTGTATGTGTGCTTAATGCTAAAATATCTAAGTATGGAATTATAACTTGCCTATTAGCATTCTGGCTTTATTTTAATTGCTAAGTCTCTCTTTAACTAGTGTCGGACAGCTAGTTCTTTTTTACGGAATGTTTTAGATTCTCGGTGTATAATTACGCTTTTTTGTTTAACAACGATTTTACAGCGATAAGAAAAGTCACCGTTTGCCTTTGTACGTTTTTCAATTGTAAAAGATGCCATCATTAATCCTACTTTTTTATGGGGTACATATGGGGTACTACATATCGAAACTCAAGGTAATTCACGGTAGTTCACTGTAATTATGTACAGTATATTTATAAGGTGTTTTTGTGTCAATCCCAGTAAAACCGCTAAACTCAGCTAACCCCATAGATCACCGACTTTCCGTTGCGCCCATGCTCGATTGGACAGATCGACATTGCCGTTACTTTTACCGTGTTATGTCAAAGCACACCGTTCTCTACACTGAAATGGTAACCACAGGCGCTATTATTTTTGGTAAGGGTGATTATTTATCATTCAATAACGAAGAGCATCCTGTCGTGTTACAGCTAGGTGGTAGTGATGTTAAAGCTATGACTGAGTGCGCAAAAATGGCTGAACAGTATGGGTATGACGAAGTAAATATTAATGTAGGGTGTCCATCTGATCGTGTTCAAAATGGTCGTTTCGGTGCTTGTTTAATGTCGGAACCTGCATTAGTTGCTGAATGTGTGAATGAAATGCAAGCTGCGGCCAATATCCCCGTCACGGTAAAGTCTCGTATTGGTATTGATGATCAAGATAGTTATGAATTTTTGCATAATTTTATTGATGTTGTATCTCAAGCCGATTGTAAGCATTTTATTATTCATGCAAGAAAGGCTTGGTTAAGCGGCTTAAGCCCTAAACAAAATAGGGAAGTTCCACCACTTGATTATGACCGTGTTTATCAAATCAAAAAAGATTTTCCTCAAACTGAAATTTCGATAAACGGTGGTGTAAAAACGTTTGAAGAAGCTAATGAACATTTGAAACATATTGATGGTGTTATGATTGGTCGCGAAATTTATCAAAATCCTTATATGTTAGTAGAGGCGGATAATGCTATTTATAAAACGAATAATGATATTTTGTCCCGCGAACAAATCATTGAAACAATGGCGCGATATATTGATAATACTGTAGCTAATGGTGGACGAACTTGGCATGTTGTTCGTCATATGCTTGGTTTGTGTAATGGTTTGGCTGGCGCGAGACAGTTTCGTCGCCACTTAAGCGAACAATGCAGTGGTAATGATGCGACCAGTAAAGTTCTTTTTGATGCATTTGCTAAAGTTACAGTACCTCCAAGCGAATAGTCTTGTATTTCGTGTTCCGATTTCGGGAAATTGTATCCCTAAATCGGGATATTAAAATTACATTACTTTAGCTATAAATCACTACTAATTCGGTATAAAGATTAATAGTTGGTTTATTTGACCATATTCGACATCTTTATCTCTAAATCCAATTTTTATGACAAAAAATCGAAAAATTCAATTTCAATGTAAATCAACCACTTAACTATTTTTTTGATCTCTGGCACAACCTTTGTAATAGATATTACGTCTTAACTATTATTAAACTTGGAGAGCAAAATGAAAACTTTACTTATAACGACACTAACAACGGCTTTATTATCTTTTAACAGCTTTGCTGATAATACCTCTGATATTCAAATTATGGCTAGCCAGATAGCTGAAAAAGGTTTGCTGCAACTTAATACTAAATTAGATATTAGCTCATCAGTTAAAGCTCAAAATTATCTTAATACATTGTCTTTAACTACAGAGAGTAAATCTTTTGTTTTAGTTGCGAAGGTTGTCAAAAATCAACGTTATCAAACAAAAAATACTATTCAAGCCGAAGATGAGTAAGGGAAAATATTATGCCTAGTTTAGATCTTATTTTTACTTTATTGATGTTACCTGCTGTATTTTTATTGGTAGCGTCAGTGGTTGTAAGTGTGTTAGAAAATGATCGTGAGCAATTATTAACTGAAAAGCAGGCATTAAACTAATAGCAGGGAGTTTACTTAACCCTGCTAAGTTATATGTTTAATCGGCTGTACATATTCCGATTAATTAGTTATTTTTTATGCCTAATTCACAATAATGAATGAAGCTAATTATGCTACCTACTTACCAGCAAGTAATATCATGCCAACAGCTGCATGAGTTGATTTTGTCTATTTATACTCCTGATTTAACCTCAACAATAGATATAGAAGAACCTAAAGAAAACTTAATTATTCTTGATGCAAGTATTCCTCCTGTTGCTCAAATGGAACAGCCAGAGAAACAATGGCCTGACTTTTCATTACCGAACGCCCAACGATTCGATTTAAATAAAAATTTTTCAGATTTATCAAGTCCATTACCACACACTATGCCAAGTGCCGAACACTTTCAGCAGCAAGCTAATGCCTTAGGTATTACGAGTGATGCTCAAATTATTGTCTACGATGATCAAGGCTTATTTTCAGCTGCACGGGCTTGGTACATGTTTAAATCTATGGGGCATAAAAATGTCGCTGTACTCGATGGTGGTTTGCCTGAATGGATTGAGCTGGGTTTTCCAGTTTCATCAGCGCAATCATCTCCGACTAAGATTGGCAATTTCACGGCTAAGTTTTCAAAAACGTATTTTTGTACTAGCCAGGATATATATAAACAACTTAATTCCGATGAGACTATTGTTGTGGATGCGAGAGCAAGTGAGCGTTTTGCAGGAAAAGTTGCAGAGCCACGTAACGGCATTCGAAGTGGACACATTCCTAACTCAATGAATATTCCTTTTAGTGACCTGATGATAAATGGTGTTTTACTGCCAAAAGAACTTTTGAAAGAGAAGTTTAAAATAATTAATAGCCACGATAAGCCAATGATGATGAGCTGCGGTTCTGGTGTAACCGCTTGCGTTCTAGCGTTAAGTGCTGAGATATGCGGTTATAAGGAGATTAAAGTGTATGACGGTTCATGGAGTGAATGGGGGGCAGGTTTGGAGCTTCCTGTATCTACAGCAGAATAATGTAACACTCAATTTTAGTAAAACTTTCCTCTTTTATGTTTGGTCAAATTAACTATTTTAATTGTTAATTTGACTAAAAAATAACTTGACATATTATGTCTGTATTTCCCCTGCTTCTCCTTTTCTCAATAAAAACGTTGTAAATCAAGATTTTGAATTATTTTTAACACTTGGCATGTCACTTGTAATAGAAGATATAGAAGCAAGTTAAGCGTTAACTCATTGAGCTAATTAATAACAAGTAATCAAATTAATAAAACTAATAGAGCGCATTAGCGCAGGAGAATGGATTATGGGTATGTTTTCACGTTTTACAGATATTATTAACGCTAATTTAAACAAT
>CAJWBY010000245.1 GCA_913020705.1 uncultured Colwellia sp. | reverse complement strand
CTTTATTATTGTCGAGGCCATTATTTTTCTTATCAAGGGAAAAGTCCTTTTACGCAACTTATTTATCCGGTACCTGAAGCACATGGTTTAGGCATTCATGCTTCATTAGATATCGGCGGACAATTAAAATTTGGCCCTGACACACAATATATAAATGATATTGACTATGAAGTATCTGACGCTCTAAAAGCGAAATTTGTTACTGCTATACAGCGCTATTACCCGTCATTAGATGCTGAGCGGTTACAACCCGCTTATTCAGGCATTCGTCCAAAGTTAGAAGGACCTAGAGATGGCTTTAAAGATTTTGTTATTCAAGGTGAAAACGTACATGGTTTGGAAGGGTTGGTAAATTTGTTTGGTATTGACTCTCCTGGCTTAACTTCTAGCTTAGCTATCGCTGACTATGTGAGTGAAAGTCTGTCATTATAATATTTCTGTTTTGAAAGTGAAGAAGTAGCTCAACTACAGAGTTTAGTAAGGTCAATTCATTAAAATAATATGAATTAAATCATGTATCCACTGACAACAATTAGTGCCACTTAAACCTTGCCTTTTTAGAAGGGCTATCGTATATCTATTCTCTCAGATTAATTGTTGATATTTCAATAATAAAAATAATAATATTCCCTTACTTCAAGGACAATAAATGCTTACTAATTGCCAACGTTATGGCCTATTAAGCCTTATAGCACTAATGGCTTTATGGCTGCCCTTTAACGTTTTTGCTCACGGTGTAGATGAAGATACTCGCGCATTTTTATTACAAAATACTGGCGTACAAATTATTCCCTTTTTGTATATCGGCGCAAAACATATGGTTACTGGGTACGATCACTTATTGTTTTTAGTGGGTGTTTTATTCTTCATCTATAGAAGTCGCGACGTTTTACTGTATGTAAGTATGTTTACGTTAGGTCACAGCTTAACGTTATTGTTTGGTGTGATCAGCGATATTCAAGTAAATGCATATTTAATTGATGCAATTATTGGTTTATCCGTTGTTTACAAAGGCTTTGATAATTTAGGTGGTTTTACGCGTTTATTGGGTAAGTCACCAAACACCAAGCTTGTTGTACTTATATTTGGGCTTTTTCATGGCTTCGGTTTAGCAACGAAACTGCAAGAACTTCAATTACCCGCCGACGGTTTAATTGCGAATTTAATCGCCTTTAATATTGGCGTTGAATTAGGCCAATTTACCGCATTAGCCTTTATCTTATTAATGATTAATTTTTGGCGAAAACATCACAGTTTTACCCGTTTCGCGATAACCACTAATAGTTTATTAATGAGCGCCGGTTTTATGCTAATAGGTTTTCAATTAACAGGTTACTTTGTTAGTTAGCACAACTAAAAAATATACAGTTTTGCCAATTAAGTTATGGCTCATCAATAGTAAAAGAGAAAAAACATGCAACAAACATTAACCTTAACAACCTCAGCGTTACTTAAATACACCTTCTTCAGTATTATTTTCGCTGCAATAATATTACTGACTATTATTTTACCTGCTGAATACAATATAGACCCAACAGGCATTGGCAAGCAGCTTGGGCTAACTGTCTTTTCTGAAGTAAAAACTGAGTCTATCAATAATGAACCAACAGATATCGGGTTAACATCACAAACCATCGAAGTAATAGTGCCAGCCGGACGAGGCGTAGAATACAAATTTATTATGGCGCAATTTAAAAAACTGGAATACGAATGGACAAGTAATAATACTCCACTGTATTTCGATTTACATGGTGAACCTAAAGGTGATACCACAGGATATTTTGAGAGTTACACAATAGCAACATCAGATGAAATGAAAGGAAGTTTCACCACACCATTTGCTGGGTCACATGGCTGGTATTGGAAAAATACAACGGAGAGTCCTATAACCGTTAAATTGATAGTAAAAGGTGAATATATAAGTCATAGCTTGAAGCAATAACTTTACGCTATGAACATTTAAAATTTTAAAAGAGAAAATAAAAAAGCCAATTGCTTACACAATTGGCTTTTTTGACAGAAAATTATTGCTGGTTATTTATCAGTAGATTTTTCTGGAACAGCTGCTTTTTGAATATTTAATAATTCAATTTCAAATTGTAGTACTGAGTTACCCGGAATAGTTGGCGGGTTACCATTAGGTCCGTAGGCTAAATCAGATGGGATAGTAAATGAATACTTTGAACCCACTGACATCAATTGTACGCCTTCCGTCCAACCTCTGATTACACGATTTAATGGGAATACTGTAGGTTCGTTACGATCGTATGAACTATCAAACTTTTCACCATTTAAATAAGTGCCCGTATAGTGAACAGTAACAGTGTCGGCTGCGCTAGGTTTTTCACCTTCACCTTCAGTTATAACAACATACTGAATACCTGACTCTGTAACTTTCACACCTTCTTTCTTAGCATTTTCTGCTAAAAATTTAGTTCCTTCAGCAATAGCGGCTGCAGAATCAGCAACAGCTGCTTCTTGCTGCTTTGCTTTCATGTCTTTATCAAGGTTCATCAATAAAGCTTGGATCTCTTCTTTTTCTATTACTGATTTTCCAGCAAGACTATCGATGAAACCACGTGTAATTAACGCTTGATCTAATGGTAAACCTAACTTTTCATGTTGTTCAAGATTCTTCTGCATGTACATACCAATTGAAGCACCTAAACTGTAAGCTTGTTTTTGCACTTCAGTTTCTAAAACAGGCGCAGTCTCAGTTTGTTTTACTGCTTCTTGACAACCAAACACTGACACAAGTGTTATAGCTAACATAGTTGGCTTAAATAATTTCATTTCTTCTCCGTTAACGTAACTTAGTACCCAGTTGGAGAAACTCCCGCTAAGCCATTGATTAAATATTGTGTATTGTTAGACAATGCGGCTTATACTAACGATAAATTAACTAAGAAAAAAGTATTAATATTGTGATTATGTGTAATAACAAGCTAACACTACTTTTCATCTGTCTACTCTCCTTATTGAATAGTGCTTGTCAACCAGCTGGCGACAAACCTATACAACGCTGGGAACATGCAACAGAAGGTGCATATGCAGCTAACATTTCCAATGACGGTAAATACAGTGTTGTCTCTTCTATTCATCATGGCTTAAGTCTCTGGGACTTAGAAAAAAATGCTTTAAAATACAGTTGGTCACAACAACAAAACAGTAGCGATAATCTAGTCTTATTAGCTGATATATCGAACAATAATAGCCATGCGCTTGCTGCAAACCGTGAAGCTTTTTCTTTGTGGAATATCGACACGGGAGAGTCTGAAGGGTATTGGAAGGTACGTGAATCTACAATTCGTGATATTGCTTTATCTAACAATGGTGACTTTATTTTACTGGGCAAAAGTAACGGTACTGTAGTCCATATTACCATGAGTAGTGGCCGTCGTTTAGAGTTCTTAGGTCATACAGAAAAAATTAATGCCGTTGATATGCTCCCCAATGGCCGTATCGCTATTTCTGGTGGAAACGATTACGTTGCTTATATATGGGATACACAAAGTGGTCAGGTTATTTATCGATTTAATCATCCTAGCCGTGTCACTATGGTGGCACTCGATCCTAATGGTCGATTCGCTTTCACTGCAGACAGTCAAAAATCATCAAATATTTGGGATTTAAAGACGGGTAAGCGCATCAGTCAATTACAATATTTTAATCGCCATGAAGTATTTAGCTCTGTGCAATTTTCAAGTGACGGGACGAAATTACTCACAGGCGCACCGACTCGAAAAGTGAGCCTTTGGAGCATAGCAACCGGTGAAAGGCTTGACAGTTGGCGAGTCACGCCAAAAGAAAGTATTCGTGCTGCGGGCGCGGTAGTGTATAGTGTCGCCTTTCGAGGAAAGAAACAAATAATCACTGAAAGTTCATCTGGCTACGCTGAACTTTGGCAGAGAAAATAGCGCTAGGTAATCCAAAAGCATGATAACAGATATCAACAAAACTATAATCAAGTTACAAGAAAGCATGGAAGCGCTAGAATCACGCAATGCCTTTCAAGACGACATGATTGAGCAATTAAATAATGAACTGGCTGTTCATCAATCAGAAATTTCAGAGCTTAAATCACAGCTGACATTAATTGCCAACCGCGTTAAAGAGAATGCACCGGGTCAAAGTGAATCCCAAGATATAGAGCCACCACCGCCTCACTATTAATAATAGAGACGAATAACTGAGTGCTTTCCTGAATATATTTCAGGTTGCACCTATTCTTGTTTAAAAATGCCGATCACTTGTTCTAGCGGACGAACCTCTTTAACAACATGTTCTTCAGGTTGTGACATTTGATGCCCACAACTTACACATGTCACGTGTTCCACATTGTTTTCTTTCGTTAATGCCATAGTATCCATAGCATTACATTTGGGGCAAATAGCAGCAGAAATAAATCTTTTTTTCACGTTTTTCTATCTAAATAAAATTCAGTTACAGCATTTTACCTTGAATCTTGTTGATAGGAAAAGGACAATAGCCACCTGAATTAAAATGAGTAATAACAAAACATGATTATAGCCACCGACTTAAGCTTAGATAGAGGTGCTAAAAACCTCATAAAGACATCAAGCTTTACCATTCATCCTAATCACAAAGTCGGCTTAGTTGGCGCTAATGGCTGTGGAAAATCTTCTCTATTTGCAGCTTTGTTAGGTGAATTACAGCCAGATCGAGGCGATGTTAATATGCCTACTGGTTGGGATGTTGCAACAGTAAAACAAGAAACACCCGCTCTTGAGCAATCAGCACTAGATTATGTGATGGACGGCGATAAAGAGTTTCGTCAACTTGAAGAAAAGCTTGAGCAGGCTCGATTAAGCGATGATGGCAATCAAGAAGCGTTAATTATTAATCATATCGATGCAATCAGTGGTTACAGTTTACCTGCTCGTGCCAGCGAGTTGTTGCATGGTTTAGGTTTTTTACAAGAACAATTGGGTAATGCCGTTAAAGAGTTTTCTGGTGGTTGGCGAATGCGCCTTAACTTGGC
>CAJWBY010000244.1 GCA_913020705.1 uncultured Colwellia sp. | reverse complement strand
AATTGTGCACTACTTGCCCCTGAAATTAATGATGTTATATCGAAGTTAAAATTTTCCCAAATAGAGGGATTTGAATCATTGGTTACATCCCCTAGAGATGAATACACAGGAGCAGCATTACTGACAGATACAAACAAATATAATAAAATAATTTTTAATTTCATTATTATCTCCAACATTCATTTAAAAAAATGTTAGACGCTGAATGCTTGAAACGCCTAACAAGTTATTATCTCAATCTCGTCATCATACTCTCTAACTCTTGTTCTATGTCAATATTACGACTGAAAACCAGTAACTCTAAGCGGGATAACATGTATATGCTGTAAGAGATAGGTTACTGAATATTATTCAGTAACCTACTTGTAACCAAAATCATTTTTTAAATTCTTTGAATGCCCGCTTATGGCTGTCAGGAGTCAGTCAATTCCATTGCCAGATAAGCTATTCCTAACACCACAGAATAGACACACCTATTATTTTTTAACAAATATATAGTAATTATGATAATTTAATAATTATGATATTTATTACTATAAAAGTGATAAATTACTGCTATACTTTACGGTAAATAAAAACCTAACTTTAAGTGGATAATATGGCTGCAAACACAAAAGATCGTTGGTTAACCGAATCTGAAGTTAATAGTGCGTGTGAAGCCATTATTGCCAGAGGTGAACGAGTCACCACCAATGCTGTTTATGATGAACTAGGACAACGAGGGAGCTTTAAAACCATACAAAAGCACATTAAGACTTGGGAATCCGAAAACAGTAACCAACTCGATGAAATAAAGAACCTACCTATTACTGCTGAAATCCCTGAATCCATTGAAGAGACTGGAAAAAAGTTATTAAAAACATTCTGGAATGAAGCTAAAACAAAAGCTGATGCTGAATTAGATGTTCAACGTGAAGCACTCAAACAAGCTGAAATCATTACCAACAACAAAGTTGATGAAATCACCGTATTTTCAGATAAGCAAACAGAAACCATTACCATTCTTCGTGAGCAATTAGCCGAACTGCAAACACAGTTAACGAAAGAACAAAATAACACTAGCAAATTAAATGAGTTAATAGCCAAAGAACACGACAAATTATCTGCCGTTGAAAAAGAACGAGACCTATCGAAACAAGCCGTTGAAAACACCCAAGATCAGTTAAATAAAGCGAATAAAGAACAGCAAACATTAAAAACATCGTTAAACGCTGAAATAAAGGCTTTAAGAGGCGATATCGAAAAACTCAACAAATCCCATGAAAAAGAATCAAAAACCACTCAGGAGCAATCCTTAGTTGAAATCAAGGGGTTAACAGAAGCATTAGGGAAGGCAAAGGCACACGTTGAAAGTAGTGAATTAAAAATAACTGAATTTAAACTTGTTGATAAGGAAAATAAATCATTGAGTAAACAAGTTCAAACATTGGAAATCAAGTTTGATGCGTCCGCTAAGACAGTTGATGAATTGAAAGAGGAAATCAAATTAATCAGGGATTCTGAGAAAGAGGCTAACAGGCGAGCAGATATGTTAGAGGGTCAGGTGAATGAATTGAGAAAGTAGGTATGAATAATCACAACGTCATTCTGGATATTTAGTGCTTATTATCAATCTTATTACATTGATTTTTAACGGCAAGATTTGAATATCCAATTAATGGATATTGTATGGTGAATTTGAGTTTTTCCCCATTGCTAAAAGCTTATTTACCTATTAAAAATAGTTCTATTTTTAATACCACCAATAGAATTATTTTTAGAACTAAATTTAAAATCTATTTTCGACCTAAATTTAGTTTTAATTTGGCTAACCGTTCTTTAACTTGCTTGGTGCTTTCACCTGGTCTACCACCATCTGCTTTAACTTCTTTATCAGAAATATGAACTGGTAGCTGTGAAGACGTTTTCATTTCTTTTGGTGGCTCTTTACGACTGAACAATACAACGTCATCTTCAATTGAAATATTGTATTCGGGCAAGTGATTGGATTTTTGCAAATTACAAATATTAAAGCGTAGTTTTCTTATTGAAGATGTCGAACCGATTTTAGCTTTTAGATTCTCTAGTTTTATTTTCCATGCTACTTGGTTGCCACAGTGCTTTCTTGCCAATTCATACAACCTTCGATCAGTCGGCTTTTTCAATCGAAAATACTCACGATCAATACTTAAAACCGAATTACTCAAAATTGAATTATAAAACCACTTTGAAAGCCTGACCTCACTAGCAATGGCTTTACCCTTTGAATCTTCTTTTACTACTCGCCATGAATCAATTAACCCAAACTCCTCCGTAATTTCTTCATTATTTGTTTTAATATTAGTTTGAATTCGTGTACCACTGAGCCTTTCCAAGCTTTCTATTATTTGCTTGTATTGAACTCCCCCTGTCTTTTTATTCGTTGAAACAAGATAATCGTAAGAGGTAAACCTTACAGTCTGGGAAATGGCCTCTCCTGCGTTTTTAGCGTTCATTAAGGCACTTACTAGGTACATCAGTACATCTTTATCAAAAATAGTAGCCATGCCTGTGAAACTGGGCTTTATTTTGATATTTACATCGTTGCGCTGATACTCATACAATCGATGATCTGGTTTCTTCGATAAAGAAAAAACAGGATGTTCCATGCTTGCAATATCATCTTTGAAAGAATCAAATATATCGCAAATAAAAAAGTCTGTTTGCTGGTGTCTGTCTGGAAATAAGTCGGTCATACTATCGGCATATCAGGAACGCTTTAGAGGCAGATTATCACTAATTTTTGTTATTCGCATGTTAAAAACCTAGTATTTGGGGGAGAAAATGTCCGTGCTGTACTTCTGGAACGGCACTCGTAAACTAGGAACGCCACTTGTAAACTAGGAACGCTTTTATCGTAAACTAGGAACGTTTTGTCGTAAACTAGGAACGTTTTGTCGTAAACTAGGAACGCTTAAAAAGTTCAAAGCCATATACAGCAAGGCATACAGACGTTTTTTTTACCCTGTAACTTATATTAACTATCTCTTAACTTATTCTAACTTAGGTTTTCACCTGTGGATAAAAGAGCATTAGAACTAGATCAAGAACTACTTTTAGAACTATTTATCTAAAGCATCAAGAATCGCTTGTCGTATAAAACCCTGCTTGGATTCTCTCGTTTTCTCGCAATGAGAAGCTATACGATCAAATTCATACAAATTGAATGGCATTGTAATACTTTTATATTTTCGTGGTGCTAGTGGATGATTATCGGTCTTAGGTGTTAATTCTGCTCTAACTGGTTTATCCGCATTATTAGCAAACTGTTCAATATCAGCTTCTATTTTTTTATCAACCTTTGCGCTTGCCGGTGTTCTTCTCTTTACCATTTCAACACCTCGTTCACTAATAGTTGAACTTCTGCCTTTGCTTTAGCATTCTTCATTTCAACAACGCCCAGCCCTTCACTCATTGCATCGCGATAAACTTTCCGATCTCTAATAATCGTTTTAAGCAATTTTATATCTGGATAGTCAGACAAGTATGCCTGTGCTTCTTTTGCTTCATTCACCATGGGGTTTGATGGAGCCATTGTTATCAATCCATAAACTTTTAAATCAGGATTAAAGTCTTTAGCCTGGTCTATCAGCTCAACCATCTTAGGTAAGGTGTCCAAGTCTGGTTGTGATGGCCTAAATGGAATGACTAGAATATCGGCTGCTGTCAGTCCTGTTCTAAGTTCTTTGGAATCTCTACCCGCAGCATCAACAACAACATATTCATATCGGCTTTTTAAGTCTGATAATGTTTCTCGAATGTTATCGTACTTCTGTACACAATGAACCTTTCCAATACCATCTAGTTCATCACGATCACTAGCCCAGTTTGCCGCTGTGCTTTGTCTATCTGCATCAACTAAAACAACATCTTTACCCTTTCCAGCAAGTAATGCAGCAATGTTTACGCTAGTTGTACTCTTGCCTGAGCCACCTTTTTGGGAGCCAATTAATATAATCATACAGTTCTATTTTTGTAACTAAATTTTAATTTAAATTAAGTTGTATTTTTAGTTCTAAATTTAACTACTTTATTTTGGAAATATTTATCGGGAGTGAACCCCTTTACATATTCATTAAATTAATCCATAGAGTAATTTACTTAAGAAATGGTGTCAACTATATTTAGTTCTAAATATAGAATGAATTTAAGTTTTATTATTAGAACTAGTAAGTCATTTGCAACGTTATCCACAGAAATTGTGAACTAAAATACCCCCTCTGACGAAGCGAAAATGATCGAACAATACAATGTTACAGAATTTTGTTTTTCGTCCAGTCTGATGATGTTAATCGTCGGTTTTTTCCTACGATCATATCATTGTGAACGATTGAAAAATGATGTCGTATTTTGTGAAAAATTATTTATGAAATGTTGTCTACTATCCCATTTATCTTTACAGACATATTCAATGAACTGGACTCAAGAGTTACAAAAAAACTTATTAACCCTTGGTATTTCTCTATAATTTATATTTGCACTTAATGTGGGTCTTAACGGATGTTTGCAGGCCATTACAAGTTACTGGATTTATAGTCAAAACTATACGCCCGCCAACTATGAAGGTTCTTTTGTGCAATGGGTAAACGCATCTTTTAAAACATTGGTATTAATAGAGTAGCCTACAATGTGATAGCACCCTCCACCAATGTTGTCTCCTTCCCCTGATTTTTGGCAATCTTGAAAAACCTTTTTTTTGTATTCTTCAGTAAATGAAATTATACATTTTGCATTTTCTGAGCTTTTAGACATGTAACTATTAACCTGTTCTGTTGTTACATTATTTTCGTTTGAAAAGGCGATAGAATATATAGACAATAAGAATACGAAATTAAATAGATTAAATATAGATTTCATTGTTTTTCCTTTTTTATATGAATGATAATAAAATAGCATTTACTTCTATGCAAAAATTATCTAAATTAGTTTTAAATAAGAAAATTGTTTTATTTGGTGGCTCTTCAATTAGCTTCAACAACTTGTTAGCA
>CAJWBY010000243.1 GCA_913020705.1 uncultured Colwellia sp. | reverse complement strand
GATAAGAAAGTATGTAAAGTTCCAAGATAATAAATAACCACTGAAATATTGGGAACAACTTGATCTTATTTCAGCAATGCCTCAGATAGGGTTTGCTGAGAACGGCCTTTTAGGTCGAACTTAAACCACGTTTTATAAGCGTGGTAGTTAATAGTTTGGGGAGTTATATAAATTGATTGTTGAAAAACAAGGGCAACCGAATAGATTGCCCTTGTAAGGTTAAGTAGTTAAATTTTATTTATATCCTGCATTACTTTACTAGCGGGAATATTATTTTTAGATGCTAAGTTTTTAGCATCACGGTATTGATCTTCTCCTGTAGTAAATAATTGCCCTATTTGGCTAGAAATTGAAGCAAACCAGTTTCCTACTTTATTCAAAGTGGATATATCAGCTGAATATTCACCATTTGGACCTGAATAGCTTGGGTTTTCTGCTAAGACTTGATTAAGTATCATGGATTCTAGATCTGAAGGGCTAATGTTGTTTTCTTGGGCATAGGCAATCAGGTCATCCCATGTGAGTTTCGTAGCGGTTGTAATTGAAGTAATGGCATAATTAGATGCTAGTAATGTTTCAATTGAAGTGCTATTGCTTGAAAGCCATGGATTATCTCCCGTAGATTGAGTGAATTGACTAAGGCTGTTATATAGTCTGTAATCAGTTCCTTGATAATATTGAGACCAATCAATATTGGTTTCCTTAGTATCGCCAAATGAAAGTCTGTTGCCACCAATTTGGACGGTAGATATAGTATTATCGGGTGAAATCATTTGATTTTGTGAAAACATTAACTCCTTGTTTAAGAAGCTTTCTGCTTGATCTAAGGTTAAATCTGGTAGTATTGAACCGGTTAAATCCTTTCCTTGTTTTAGCGGAGTAAAGTCAAATATTCTGCGCTGATTGTGTGTTACGTAGAATGCATTTTTAGTGATTTTAAGTTGCGAATTATTGAATTGGTCATTGCATTTTTTCTGGTTGTAGTTATTTAAGTTAATAAAACTTGTGACTACGTGCCCTGCATTTATTTGTGGTGCGGAATCAATAAATTTATTGTTGATGATGTTTATATTTACTAGTGGGCGTTGTGAAGCCTCTGCGTTCAATTTTATTCTAGGTGAATAAAAAGAATCGGCCGATTTAAATATATTATTACTAATTGTAATATTTTCGCTAGCGCCTAGACTTAAGAATGTTTCAGCATTGGAAACTATATTTCTAGTTAAAACAACATCATGAATGGCTAAGTCACTTGTGTTATTTGGTGCTATATCTAGTAATGTATAATTGTAGCGCTTACCGTCTGCAAATGCTTTACCAAATTCAGCTGCAGTGCGTGGATCTATCCATCCAGATACTTTATTGTCAGATATCCAGACATAGTTATTTGGGTTATCAAATGTACCTCCAGCTAGTCTGTAGGCTGTACGGCCAAAAGCAGGGCGACTTAGGGTGTTATTATAAACTAATCCATGAGATATGTGACTGTAAATTAAATGGTTAGCGGAATAGTCTAGGGTGTTGTTGACAAGGGCTACACCATCAAGGCTGTTACCTGTGTAGAGTTGCATTTGATTGGAGTCATACAAATGAGAATCAAAAATAAATAAACCTTGTGCATCGACACCATTTGAATAAACAATACCTTGGTCCATTTTTTCAACAGTTATATTTTTAAAAACTGAATTAATGGGGTTTTGGTATGCAGTGACAAATGTAGCTCGATTTTTAAATGGGTTTGGAATTTCTGATTCTAGAGTAAATTCTAAATTACTCATACTAAATCCAAACATACCAACACCTTTTAGCTGTATGGCACTATGTGATGCTTTTCCTGTATTTTTAATAAGTGGTAATGGGCCTGTGCCGTAAGCACTAAAGTGAATGCCTAGAGCTTTGGACCAGTGGGCAATGGAAGTGATGGGTTGAATATCTAGCCTTTCATAATTGTAAACTGTACCATTATTATTTGCAGTATATTTATATAGTGTATTCAATCCCGTTTCTAAATTAAATTGTTGTCCTCGATTAAATAAAACATTGTCTCCGGGTCTTAGTACGGTTTGCCTTTTGGCTGCTGTTTGAAGGCATAATTGAGTAGGGAGGACAGGAAGGAGATCACCATTCATATCCTTTTTTACTTCAGCTTCTAGATAGGGACTATCTCTATATAGTTTAAAGTTACCAGCATTGTATCTAACAATGTTAACTGTCTCGGTATTTGAACAAATATTGTCGGCTGTGTATTCACCATTAGGGTAGTTTGTAACTTGATACGGCGCCATCTCCCCTAGCGCCCTAGTTGCTGTTTTCCATGGGCCTGCACATGAGTTTAGTACGGCAGTATTAGCATCGCAAGTATTATCAGCTGTTTGAGATAATCCGTCATATCTATCATCACCTATTGCACTATCAACAAAGTAGTTTTTACCGTCACGGGCCCAAACAGTAATGTCTTTTGTCGCTGTACTCGTAGATCCATCTTTACCGGTAATAGTTAAAATTGCGCTATATTCACCAGGTTCGTCGAATACATAAGACGCATTGAATGCGTTGTAAGTGGTTAATATTTCATTAGTAGCAATGTTTTTAATTTCCCAGTCATAAGACGATATATTACCTTTACTTGTTGAATCAGTACCTCGTAAGAATACACCAAAAGGTGCGTAGCCTTTATCCAAAGAAAGTTGTTCTTTGTTTGCTTCACACTCTGCTTGTGTGAAGTCTACATGTTTTTCATAGTAGGAAAAAAAATGCTTACATTTATTGTCTGTAAAATAATTGTTTTCCGCAACTGTAATTTTAGCAACTAAATCTGTGCTGGTTTCCACCGGTACTTGTCCGAAGCACATACGCTCGGCAGCGGCTAAGTTGCCCGTAATGCTTAGTCCTAAGACTAAACTGATAGCTTTAATATTCATTGGGGTTCCTCTTGAACGATAGTGTAAGTGACTCGAATTATACCAATAGATGTACGGCAATGTTACTGTACCTTGGTACAGGTGAATTTTTATCTGTATATGTGGTGCATTAAAGGTTAACATCTTGCCTAGTTTATTTATGATTACTATTACTCATTCATTAGAAATATATGAGATATAAAAATATTGGTGTGGTCGTCATCGGCCGAAATGAAGGTGAGCGTTTAAAAAAATGCTTACATTCTGTTATTGGTGTGGTTTCTCATATTGTTTATGTGGACTCGGGCTCTTCAGATGATAGCGTTTTGTTTGCGAGTGGTTTGGGGGTACATATTGTTGATTTAGATTTGAGCGAGCCTTTTACAGCCGCTAGAGCGAGAAATGAGGGTTTTACTAAGCTACTAACGGAATTTTCCGATATTGAGTATGTACAATTTGTGGATGGGGATTGTGAGTTTATTGAAGGGTGGTTTGATAGGGCTTTAGAGCGATTTAGGCAAGATAGCGTTGAAAATACTTTGGGGGTTGTCTTTGGTTTGCGTAAAGAGCGCTTTCCTGATGCTTCTGTTTATAATTACCAAGCAGATAGAGATTGGCAGGTACCAGCAGGTTATACAGAGACTTGCGGCGGCGATGCTTTAATGTCTGTTCAGGCATTTAAAGCTATGAGCGGTTATAATGCTAACTTAATTGCTGGAGAAGAGCCAGATTTATGTTTGCGTTTAAGGCGAGGGGGTTGGAATATAGTCAGTCTGGCTGCTGATATGACTTGGCATGATTCTGATTTGCATAGTTTATATCAGTGGTATAAACGCGCTGTTAGAACAGGCCATGCCTTTGCTGAGGTGGCGTGGAAGCATAGAAAATTTCCTGAAAGATATTGGTTTAGGCATAATGCACGTATTTTTGGCTGGGGATTACTATTGCCAATCGTGTTTGGCTTGTTGTCATTATATAATATTCGTTTGTTAGGCTTGTTTCTCATTTATCCTATACAGGTGTTACGTATTGCTATAAAAGAAGATTGGTTGTACGCTTATTTTTGTGTGTTAGTGAAATTTCCGCAAGCGATAGGTCAAGCGAAATTTTTCTTTAATAAATTGTTGGGTAAAAAAAGTGCGCTTATTGAATATAAGTAGGCTTCCTGTAATTTTAAATTAGTGGGTCGTTATTTTTAACCTGAACTTGTATTAATAACTAATGTTACGAAGTCTTACTTAAATTCTCATTAAGTTAAGCATATCGAATGGGGTGCAGACTAAACAGGCTGTGAAAGTATTCCGAAATTAGGTTAAAAAACCTACTTCGGCAACGAACAATAAATAAGTTACAGCATATATTTTGCTGTTTTTAGTTGCTTTATTGAATACTTTCACAGTCTCTTTAGTCTGCTTTATATAATGTCGTGTGAAAATAGTTTTTTCATCGATGTTAAAAAACAAAGTAACCGTAGCCCGTATGAAGGTACGGAATATGGGATAAACAGTGCGTCAAATTCCCGTATTGTGCAAGCTTCATACGGGCTGCTTGGTGTTATATAATCAGGGCTGTAAAATAGGGGCTCTGCGTAACATTAGTTAATAATGCAGGTTAAAACCTGCGCCCCATGTCGTTACTGCTAACAAAGTTATACAATTATAATTAATTTTTTTAAATAGGGTGATTTAAAGTGGCGGCTATCGTTGGGTACTTTGATGTAAAAAAAGAATTACCAGAAACAACATTAAAAACTATGTTATCGGCGGCTTATGTGCCGTCGGCTTGTAATCAGCAAGCATGGCAGACTGAGTTTTCAGGTTTGGCTGTTATTGCGCAAAAATCAGATACCGCTAATGTGTATGCGTCTGCGGAAACTGAAAGAATTGTGATGACTGGCGAGTTTGAATCGCTTGACGATGATAATATCATGCCCCGTTTAGATCATATGACGGATCAGCAGATTGCTTTATTGCGTGGTGGTTTTATCTGGGGGTTAATGGATGAGGCGCAACAACGATTTTTTATTGTTAATGATCATTTTGGACGGCACCCTTTATATATAGTTAAGTATAAAGAGGCGGTTTTGTTTGCCACGCAAATTAAAGTGTTGTTGGCGGC
>CAJWBY010000242.1 GCA_913020705.1 uncultured Colwellia sp. | reverse complement strand
ACAGGTGCATCATTAATGATACTGGCAGCGGTATAGCCTTTTTCTAAGGCTGCAGAATAAATAAAGGGTTTAAATCCGGAACCTGGTTGGCGTTGTGATTTGGTTGCACGGTTAAATTTATTTTGAAAGTATTCAAAACCGCCATTTAAGGCTGTAACAGCACCATCAAATGGAGCAACGGCTACTAATGCCCCTTCAACTTCAGGTAATTGTGCTAGCTGCCATTGTTGAGCTTTATCTCTATTTCGATGTAGGTAAATTAAATCACCAGCAATGAAAACGTCACTGGTTTTTTTCGGTGCTTTTCCTCGACGGTTAGTTGAAAGCTGTGCTCTTGCCCAAGTGATTGATGAAAGTTTGAGTTCGGCAAAACCAACGTTTTTGATATAGATATTGGCAGACTCATCTTCTGTTAATACCACAAGGCCGGGAGATAAGGGACCGATCGTGTCGTACGCAGCTAAAGATTGTTCAAAATCTTCGGCGGACATATCTTCTGCAATGTCGATATTACTTAATGCACCACGATAACCATGGCGTTTATCGTAAGCTAACAATGCCGATTGTAGAGCGTTATTTGCAGCTTGTTGGTGCTCAGATCTAATGGTGGTATAAACATTAAAGCCTGCGTTGTAAGCATCTTCGCCAAACTGTTCGATGAGTTGAGTGCGCACCATTTCTGCGACAAAGGGTGCATATACTTCGATATCTCGACTGTGGAAACTAGCGGTGACCGGTGCTTGAATAGCGGTGAGGTAATCTTCCTGTTCAATAAAACCGACTTCCCACATTCGGCGCAGCACATAATCACGACGTAATTGAGCGCGCTCAGGATTGGCAAGCGGATTAAATTTTGATGGCGCTTTTGGCAAACCGGCAATCATTGCGAATTGAGGTAAGTTAAGTTCTTGTAGGGGTTTGCCATAATAAACATTAGCAGCGGCACCCACACCATAGGCGCGATTACCTAAATAAATTTTGTTGAGATAGAGCGTTAAAATCTCTTCTTTACTGAGTTTTCGTTCAATTTGAAGTGCAAGAATGATTTCATTTAGTTTACGTAAATAGGTTTTTTCGCGACTTAAAAAGAAGTTTCTAGCTACCTGCATGGTGATGGTGCTGCCACCTTGTGCTTTAGCACCCGTTGTCGCAAGTGAATAAGCTGCACGTAATAGACCATGATAATCGACACCAGGATGTTCAAAAAAACGGTCATCTTCAGAGGCTAATACCGCTTGAATGAGCGGAAGAGGAATCTCATTATATTCTGTAGGGATACGCCTTTTCTCACCAAACTCAGCGATTAAGCGGTTTTCAGCACTGAAAATTCTTAAGGGAACTTGCAACTGAGTTTGCTTTAAAGTCGCAGCATCAGGCAGCTTTGGAGCTAAAAGAAAATAAATAATTGCAATAGCTATTGCAATCAAGCTAGATGAGATTATTATTAGAGTCAGTAACTGACGGAAAAAGCGCAACATAAGACTGTTTTGAAAACCAAGTTAGGGCATTAAGTTCATAAAGTATATATAAAATTGCAATTTACGTTATAGGTATCTGTCTATTGTTTTTTTATGGCTCATGCACTATAGTCTTAACAAATTACTTTAAGTAGTGGCTGTAACTGTAATTATATTTTCGGACAATAGGAACTAGGACAAGACATGTTTGGACGCAAGCAATCCCCTTTACTTGGGGTCGATATCAGTTCATCAGTTGTTAAAGTGCTTGAGCTTGCCATGAAAGGCAACAAGTATTGTGTGGAATCTTATGCTGTTGAACCTCTTCCAGTTAACGCGGTTGTCGAAAGCCGAATTGAAAACAAAGAAGAAGTTGCTGGCGCGCTTAAACGTGCGATAAAACGCTCGGGCACAAAAGCAAAAGAAGCCTCGGTCGCCGTTTCTGCTAACTCAGCCATTACAAAAACAATTTCATTCCCTGCCTCACTGTCTGAGCGTGAGATGGAAGATCAGATATTACTTGAAGCCGAGAACTATATTCCTTACCCCTTAGAAGAAGTGCGCTTAGACTTTGAAGTAATAGGTACGTCTGCAGCAGATGTTGATGCGGTAGATGTATTGCTAGCTGCATCTCGCAGAGAAAATGTTGATGCGCGAACTGAGGTTTTAGAGAATGCGGGATTAAAAGCAAAACTGGTAGATGTAGAAGCTTACACAATGGAAAATGCCTATGGATTAATTGCCCAGCAAATGCCAAATTATGGTGAAGGCCTTACGGTTGCAATTGCTGATGTTGGTGCAACATTAACAACCTTGCATGTATTGGTTGATGGCAAAATTGTCTTTACTCGAGAGCAAACCTTTGGTGGGCGGATGTTGACTGAGGATATTGAGCGACATTATGGCATGTCTTACCAAGAAGCAGGACGAGCAAAAAAAGAGAACAATTTACCTGATGATTATGGCCCCAAGGTGTTAGAACCGTTTAAACGCTCGATGACAACCACGGTAACGCGTGCGTTGCAGTTTTTCTTTTCTGCTTCAACTCAATATCAATCAATCGATCATATTATTCTTGCTGGTGGCTGCGCATCTATTAAAGGTGTTGATGCCATGATTGAAGAAGAGACGGGGACTTCGACATCAGTCGCGAATCCTTTTGCCGATATGGTGTTGGGTTCAAAAGTTAAAATACAAGCACTCAGTAATGATGCACCCTCAATGATGATTGCTTCTGGTTTAGCAATGAGGAGCTTTGACTAAATGGCTCAGATTAATTTACTGCCTTGGAGAGAGGAGCGCCGCGAAGAGCGTCAACAACGATTTTTTGCGTCTGTTGGTGCTGGGGTCATATTTGCAGCAGCAGTTTTATATGGCGTTATTCTGTTTGCGAATAGTCTGATTGATGAACAAGATCGGCGAAATTCATTTTTAAAAACTGAAATAACCGAGTTAGATAAAAAAATTAAAGAAATAAAAAGCTTAGAAGCAGAACGGGATCGGCTGTTAGCGCGGATGCAAGTGATTCAGGAATTGCAAACTAGCCGGCCCAAAGTAGTCAAAGTATTTGATGCCTTGGTTCGCACAGTGCCAGAAGGTATTCATCTTGAAAAGGTTGCTCGTCAGGGCGATGCTTTAACATTAAATGGTGTTGCACAATCTAATGCGCGCGTATCAGTGTTTATGCGGCAACTTGATGATAATGCAGAATTTAACGAATCAAAACTAACGGTTATTCAACGTAGTTCCTCCAGTGAAAATGCCATAAGAAAGTTTACTTTGGGTGTTAATGAGTCCAAACCAAAAAATGAAGATGGGGAGAATTAGGTGGAACTGTCTTTAAGTGAATTAGATTTTAATGAAAGTGGTGAATGGCCGGCTATCATAAAAACACTGGCTATCTTATTGCTGTGTATTGTGGTTTGGGGTGGCGGATACTATGCCATTATTCAAGAAAAACAAGACGATTTATTAGGTTTAGAGCAAAAAGAACAGCAGTTACGTAATGAATTTGAAACAAAAACGGCTAAAGCAGTAAATTTGGAAGCCTATAAAGTGCAAATGGTAGAAATGAAAGTTGCCTTTGCTTCGATGTTAAAGCAGCTGCCAAGAAAAAGTGAAGTTGCCGACTTGTTAATTGATATTTCACGCACCGGCCTTATTAATGGTTTACAGTTTGAGTTGTTTAAACCTGAAGGTGAGCGGCCGGTAGACTTTTATGCCGAGTTACCGATTTCAATGAAAGTCACTGGAACCTATCACCAGTTTGGTGATTTTGTCAGTGGCATTGCGGCATTGCCTCGAATTGTCACCTTACATAATTTGACGATGGCACCAATGGGAAAGGACAGTGGCAAAATGAGTCTGACTATTACAGCAAAAACATATCGTTATTTTGATCAAGAGTCTGACGAATGATTGAGTGTCATAAAATGGATAGGAATCAGGTGATATGGTAAATCAAGTAAAACTATTGCTGATTTTTGCAGTGTTATTGTTCGTGACTGGTTGTGAACATGAAAAAGATGACCTGAATAGCTATGTTTCCAAGATTAAAGCAAAACAGAAAGCCAATATTCCTCCCTTGCCGGTGATGAAACCGTATGAGAAATTTAGTTATAGTGCTGCTGAGTTAAGAAACCCATTTGTACCGACAGTGGTAGAGGTGCCTGAAGAGATAGAAGAAGTCATAGTGGATAATGGTATTAATCCGGATCAACATCGAGTAAAAGAAGCATTAGAATCCTATGAGTTATCTGAATTACAGTTGGTTGGCACACTAGAACAGGATAGTGTTTGGGCGTTAATACGTTCATCGGATGGGGTGATCCACCGAGTGCAAAGCGGCAATTATATCGGCAAAAATCACGGTGAGGTTTTGTCTATATCAGACACAGAGCTAATGTTGAAAGAAATAGTTTTAGAAGGAAATGGCCGCTATATCGAGCGGGAATCATCTCTTTCAGTTGTAGAGATAAAATAAAGGCATATGACAAAATATGACTAGCGAAGATAGATTTATGATGAATAATAAGCAGTCCATGATATGCGAACCGGGTAATAAAACCCAAAATCGAAGGGGGTTTTTTATGATGAAGTTTGCAAAAGTCTGGGTAACGTTTTATCTAATGCTGTTTACGAGTTTAAGTTTTGCAACAGCGTTACAGTCTGTTGGTTATTCATCGCTGCCAGGTGAAAAGGCTCAACTTGTGCTGACATTTTCTGAATCAATAGCAGATTTTGATAGTTTTGCGATCGATGAACCTGCACGTATCGTATTAGATTTTACCGATGTCACAAACGAATTAGACAAAAAAACACAGCAAGTGAATATTGGGTTGACTAAAAGTGTTTCAACGGTAGAAGCCGGTGACCGTACTCGCATGGTGATTAACCTTATTCAAACGGCAGCCTATACCATTGAGCATGATGATAACGTAGTAATGGTTACGATCGATGGCGCCAAGCCAAAAGCATCTGCGTCAGACAATAGTGATAGGCAAGTAAGCAATATCGATTTTCGACGAGGTGAAAATGGTGAAGCGCAACTGACTATTTCGCTTAG
>CAJWBY010000241.1 GCA_913020705.1 uncultured Colwellia sp. | reverse complement strand
CTAGTTTAACTATTTTACAATTATTAGATGAGCCGCTAAAACTCAATACTCCATTTAATGAAAAAAAGCGCAAAGAATTGATTCGAACTACCTTACAAAAAGTAGGCCTTCTTGGGGATCATATGAACTTCTATCCTCATATGTTTTCTGGTGGCCAAAAGCAACGCATCTCTCTGGCGAGAGCGATTATTTTAAAACCACAAGTGGTCATTTTAGATGAAGCACTGGCTGCACTTGATCCCTCACTTCGCTCACAAATGATAAATTTATTGCTCGATTTACAACAACAAATGGGACTGGCGTTTATTCTTATTTCTCATAACTTGGGGATTGTCAGACATTTCAGTGATGAGATGATGGTACTTTGTAAAGGCCAAGTGGTCGAAATGGGTAAGACCACTCAATTGTTAAAGCACCCAAAACATACCTACACTAAAAAGCTGATCATGAATCAACACTTTCAGCTACTTCATAAATAACGATAAAATATGAATATTGATATTAGTTAAAGTAAAGCTTAATTTTTATTACGTTGATTAACTTCACTTATCGACTTATATTAACAACAACATTTCAGTTAACAAAAATTTGATATCTCCGCTGACTGAGATATTGTGCTTAGATTTAATTATGGAGCTTTTGATGAGCAGAACATTAATCTTTGGTAACTCAGGATCGGGGAAGTCTACCTTAGCTAGTCAGATTCATCAGCAAGATAACGTACCACATTTTGATTTAGACACAGTGGCATGGCAATCAGGCTTACCCCCTATTCGCAATCCTTTACCTCTGTCTATTGAGCTGATCAATAAATTTATATCAACACAAGACAATTGGGTTATAGAAGGCTGTTATTCTGATCTTCTTACTGAGCTATTGCCTTTTGCAACTCTCATCATATACCTTGATTTGCCAAATAAGGTTTGCATAGAGAATGCCAAAAATAGAGCATGGGAACCTCATAAATATTCATCAAAGCAAGCGCAGGATGAAAATTTAGCGATGCTCATACATTGGATAAAAGAATATGAAACTCGCACTGATTCATTTTCTAAAAAATCACATCAAGCGCTTTATAATTCTTTTTCAGGTAAGAAAACTATCATTAAAAATAATAATTAATGACTTCTTCTTTAGTTTACAAACATTAAGATAAATTTATGACATTTCGCATTCTTCATACGTCTGATTGGCATTTAGGCCAAAATTTTTACGGTAAAAGCCGTGTAAATGAACATCAACAATTTTTAAATTGGTTATTAGACCAAGTCAATAACCATGATATTGATGCAGTGATTGTTGCCGGAGATATCTTTGATACAGGCACACCGCCCAGTTATGCACGAGAAATGTATTTTGATTTTGTCGTTAATATGCATGAAAAAAATTGTCAGCTTATTATACTTGCGGGTAATCATGACTCGGTAGCAATGCTTGGAGAGTCTAAACAACTATTGTCGCATTTATCATGTCAGGTTATTACCAGTGTTGGCGATAACCTTGATGAACAAGTTATTACCCTACACAACAAGGAAGGTCAGCCTGGTGCCGTATTGTGCGCTATTCCATTTATTAGACCTCGAGACATTATAAGTAGTAGTGCAGGGCAGTCGGTTAAAGATAAACAGCAATCATTACAACAGGCAATTAGCAAACATTATCAAAACCTATATCAACAAGCGCAAGAAATTGATTGGTTAAATAATAAAGAAGCATTACCCATTATTGCTACAGGACACCTCACAACTGTGGGTGTAACCAGTAGCGAATCTGTTCGTGATATTTATATTGGTACATTAGAAGCTTTTCCTGCGAATGCTTTCCCAAAAGCTGACTACATTGCCCTTGGCCATATTCATCGATGTCAGAAAGTTGCGAAATCAGATCATATTCGTTACAGCGGTTCACCCATCGCATTAAGTTTTGATGAAGCCAGCCAAATTAAAAAAGTATTAATTGCTGAATTTGAGCAAGGAAACCTTACCCAAGTTATTGAGCAAGACATTCCCTGTTTTCAACCTTTGTTGATGGTGAAGAGTAAATTAGAAAATCTTACTGATGATATCACCCGTTTAGTTGAAGAGTTAGATTGTGCTGAGACATTATTAGAGAATGATCAGAAAATTTGGCTGGATATTGAAATCAACAGTGCAGAATATTTACAAGATTTAACGCCTCGTATTGAAGCGCTTGTTACAGAACTTCCTGTTGAAGTTTTATTGGTTAGGCGAAGCAAAAAGTCGAGAAGCTCAATGCCTGAAAGCCAAAAAAAAATCACCTTGAATGAATTGTCATTAAGTGAAGTATTTGAAACACGATTACTGCAAGAAAATTGGGAAACGGAAAGAGAAGTTAGTCAAAAAATTAGACTTGAAAAAATGTTCGCACAAACCATAGAGCAAGTTCAAGATCAAACAAAAGAGCAAAGTACTGAAGTTGAAAGCGACGCTGATAAACCTAAGGCTACAGGTGAAACCAAGTGAGAATATTAAGTTTACGTTTTGAAAATATAAACTCACTGAAAGGTGCGTGGAAAATCGATTTTAGCCAATCGCCTTTTGATAATAGCGGGCTGTTTGCTATAACAGGCCCAACCGGCGCGGGTAAAACGACAATATTAGATGCTATTTGTTTAGCCCTCTATCATCAAACGCCGCGCTTGAATGTGTCAGACAAGCAAAATCAGTTGATGACTCGACATACATCTCATTGTTTAGCTGAAGTTGAATTTGAAGTGAAAGGCAAAGCTTATCGTGCATTTTGGAGCCAACGCCGCGCTAAAAATAGTGTTGAAGGTAATCTTCAAAAACCTATCGCCGAACTTGCAGTAATATCAACAGCAGTAGATAAAAATGACCAAATAATAGCAACCAAAGTTTCACAAGTTCGAACAGAAATAGCGAGTTTGACTGGCTTGGATTTTTCACGTTTCACCAAGTCGATGATGTTATCACAAGGGCAGTTCGCAGCTTTCTTAAATGCGCCAAGTAACGAACGAGCCGAACTATTAGAAGAATTAACTGGTACTGAAATATACGGACAAGTTTCACAGCAAGTTTATCAGAATCATAAAAATGCCAGTAATGACTTAAAAGTATTGCAAGCGCAAAGCCAAGGTACTGTAATCCTATCTGAAGAGGAACTAGCGTCATTAACACTACAGTTGAACAACTTTATTGAAAACGAGCAACAACTAGCATCAACATGTGATTTATGGCAAAAAGCACAAACGTGGCAACAAAAATCAATTGAAAACCAAAAAGATATTGAGTTAGTTAATAATCAGTTGCGCCTTGTATCCCAAAAAGAACTCGATGCAAAAGTTGATTTAACTAAATTATCGTTATCGATTCCTGCAGAAAAATTAAGACTCACTTTTGAAGCGCATGAAAATTTAAAACAGATACAGACGTCACTCATCACCAGTAACAATGAACTATTAATAACGTGTAAAAGCGATGAAAAAAATTCTCTTATTGTTAAAAAATCATATGATGAATTAGCTGAAGAACAAGTTAATCAAAAATTAGCGGATGAAAAAATTGAAAATTTGATGATTGAAAAAATCATCCCTCTTGATAATCAAATAATTCACCTGACCAAACAAGAAAAAGAATCAACAAACAAATTAATATCGTTGATTGATAGCCAAGAATCATCAAAAAATAAATGCAAAAATTTAAATAAAGAGCAACAACATCATCAATCGAAAATTGCTGAAAATGAAACCTTTATAAACCATAATAAAGGGTTGCAAAATCTCCCTGAAAAGCTACCTTTATGGCAAAATCAATATCAGCAGTTGTCTATTGTTGATCACGAAATAAGGCAGATTACGGTTGATCAAAAAGGGCTTTATTTACAACAAGAACAATTGCATCAGCAACGATTAAATCAGCAAAAATTACTTCAAAATCGACAGGAAGAACACGATACACTCATTGCTCAACTGAACCATATTCAACAAGATAAAAAAGTTATTTTGGCGAGTGCGTCTGTCGTCAACGAATCAGCATTGCAAAATGATTTACAACAACGTCAGGAACAAGTGAGTCAGCAAATCGCTGTTAGAGAAAGTGCCCGCCGTTTTGCTTTTCTAAGTGATGAGGCATTGAACTATCAAACAACGATAAATGAAAAAAATCATCAATATCAAATTACGTCAGACGAAGTTATTAAACTGCGTGCACAATATCGTGATTTACAGTTAACTCGTGATGATGTTGTTTTAATTTTAGATCAGCAAAAAACTATTCTATCGTTAAGTGAACACAGGAGAAACCTTGAACATGAGCAAGCTTGTCCTCTATGTGGTTCGGTTGAGCATCCCGCAATTGAAGAATATTCAAAGTTAGAACATGCTCAAACGTCAGAGTATCAAATACGATTTGATGAGTTAACGCAGCAACTTCAACAATTAGAACGTCAAGGTAAGTCTCAAGCAGAGAGAAATGCGGTGCTGAAAGCGGAACTTTATGAAGCTGAAAAAGTACTGCAAGAAAAAATACATGAGCAACAAAGTTTATTAAACCAATGGCAATTATCTGCTCAGCCACTTGGCTTAGATTGTCAATTAGGTGATCTATCCTTTATTGAAGCTTTCATTAAAGAGAGAGAGCAGGCGTTAGATATGCTTCTCAATTCCAACGTACAACTTCAACAAACCGAACAACGATTACAAGAGTGCCAGCAACAGTTAATAGAGTTTGAAAAAGAAAAATCAAATGAGCAAAATCAACTGCAACTTTTATTAAATAATTTAGAAAATATTCAAAAAAGTTTGCAGCAGTCAAGTGCACTGTTGTCAGAAAAAGAACAAGTTAAATCGGAAGGCTTTATAACGTTTAAAACAGATGTTAATGCGATTGAACTTGCAATATCATCTGAAATTATAAACGTATTATCACAAAACCTATTTAGTGATCACAGCCAGTTTTTACCGAGTAAAGATGTTTTTACCACTTGGTTTACCGAAAAGAACAACCAAGTAAAGCAATACCAATTTGCGCTTCAGGAACAAGAGCAATGTTTACAGCTGTTAACCGAAATAAAGCAAAAATTAGC
>CAJWBY010000240.1 GCA_913020705.1 uncultured Colwellia sp. | reverse complement strand
CTGGAGCGCATTCTAGACATTTCTCGCTGGGCGTCAACCCTTTTTTGTCATTAATTTGAAATAAATGTTTGTTCGCTTATTTAACGTACAATCTAGATAATATAAAGGCTGGCTTGCTTAATTTCATCAATACGAATAGCCTTTACAAGTTGATCATCTTTGTATTTATCAATGAGAATAATCCTTTTATTTATACCTGCACGCTCGGCAGCTTGCATATCTGAAACTTTATCACCAATAAAAACACTATTTACTAAATCTATATTATGTTCATTTTCAGCAAGTAAAAGCATACCTGGCTCTGGTTTTCTGCAATCACATACTTTTAAGTATTCTCCTAGACCTTTATCTGGATGATGCGGGCAGTGATATACATCAGAAATAACAATACCTTTTGACTTGAATACACTTGTCATCCAACCAGATAATTCATCAAACTGTTTAACCGTATATTTACCACGAGCAATGCCAGACTGATTGGTAATCACAAATATCTCATAACCTTTATTTTGTGCATCAATGCAAACATCAAAGATATCATCAAAAAATTCAAATTCTTCTTTCTTAAATACGTAACCATGGTCAACATTAATAATGCCATCGCGGTCTAAAAAGAGTGCTTTATTCATAATCAGTTTCTTTTACATAACTTTTAAAAGTAGGTTATTAATTATGTTAATTGAAAAAGGCGAACATATGTTCGCCTTTATTAACGTTACCTTTACTAATACATGATAAACATTTAGAGCTTACATGCAAAGGCCGCCATCAATTTCAACGACACGCCCTGTAAAAAATTCATTCTCAAATATGTATTTCACTGTATGAGCTATCTCGTCTGGTTCGCCTAAGCGACCAACCGGCTTCATACTTTCTAAACGGTCACGCATTTCTGGTTTCATTGCATCTGTCATTGCTGTACGAATAACCCCTGGGGCAATTGCACCAACACGAATACCATGACGGCCTAGCTCTCTAGCCCATGTCACAGTCATTGCAACTACGCCTGCTTTTGAAGCTGCATAATTAGTTTGTCCCATATTACCGCCTCTTGCAATAGACGACATATTAATGATCACACCTTTACGCTTGCCTTCAATCATATGTACGGCTGCTTCACGACCACATAAGAAAACACCCGTTAAATTAACATCTATAACAGACTGAAATTGTGCTAATGACATTTTTTTAGCGACTACGCCATCTTTAGCTTTAACAAACATACCGTCACGTAAGATGCCAGCATTGTTGATTAAGCCGTCAATGCCTTCAAAGTCACTATTAATTTGAATAAAAGTAGCTTCTACTTCATTTTCATCCGTAACGTTAGCAAGGTAATACTTTGCCGATGAACCTGCTTCTTCGATAAGTTTTACCGTTTCTTGCAAAAGTTCTTCATTTAAGTCGATTAACGCTAATTTTGCGCCATTCGTTGCTAAACTAATTGCCATTGAACGACCTAAGCCTTGTCCGCCACCTGTAATTACGATAGTTTTATTTGTTAAGTTCATGTGTTTCCTCAGTACTTATGCTTTTATATTTATTTATAGTAAGCGGTTTAAAGAACCACTTTATTATTTTATGGTCAATGTCGTTTACATTGTTATAACGCCATTGTGGTTTTTTGTCTTTATCAACGAGTAATGCTCTCACACCTTCAGAGAATTCAGTTTGTTGACAACAACGTAATGACAAGTTCAGTTCACTTTCAAAACATTGTGCCAACGTATATTCCTTACTACGTTTTAATTGCTGATATATAAGGGCACAACTTAATGGGCTACCGTTTTGTATTTTAGTCTGTGCTTGTTGAAGCCATTTATCATCGGTTGTCTTTTCATTGAAAACACTTAAATCACAATCAAGAATAGCTTGATATATTTCAGCAATATTATCAGACCTTGTTAATCCAGCTATAACCGTTTCGTGTTTAACAATAAGCGTCTCTGGCTGATCACTCACCTTAATGGATAGCTCAGCTAACGTGTCATGGAGAAGTTGATGATTATTATTTTTATCTTCCCAATCGGTATCAATTAACTTTTTTTCAATTACGCCTAATTTATCACTGGCAATTAGGTAGTCGGCAAGTCCTAACAACTTTGCATCTACGCCATTAAACATTGATCCAGTTAATCCTAAGAATAAACCTATATTATTAGGCATTTTATTGAGGAACCAACTTGCTCCAACATCAGGGTATAAACCGATAGTGACTTCGGGCATTGCCATTAACGTTTTTTCAGTACTCACCTTATGACTAGCACCGGCCATTAAACCAACGCCCCCGCCCATAACATAACCATTTGTCCAAGCTAAAATAGGTTTTTTGAAGGAATGTATAAGTTGATCAAGCTGATACTCATGCTGAAAAAAATCTAAAGCCTTTGATGAAACTATTGTTTCATCACTAATAGGGAAGTTTTCATTTTTAAAATGATGATAAAGGCTAACAACATCACCACCTGCACAAAAAGCTTTATCTCCAGCCCCTTTTAAAACAACAACAGCAATTGCATCATTATTCTGCCAGACTTTCAATTGCTCGGTAAGCAAAAGTATCATCGGTAAACTTAAAGCATTTAAAGATTTTGGTGCATTAAGTTCAGCAATGGCAATAATTTTACCATTAGCTGTTAATTTTTCAGAAAAGTTAACGGGAGATTGTTGCATAGGTTCACTTAATACTGTTTAAATAAATTTTCATAACGCGGTTCAAATGATAAACGCTATAAACTTCCATCAATTTCAACAACGGTTCTACCTGTTACTGTACCGTCGACATATGCGTCGAAAGCATTAGGTAACTCAGAGAAAGGGATAGTTGTTGGTGAAATAAGTGCTAATTTAGAAGGTTTAAGGTCGGTCGCTAACCTTTTCCAACCTTGTTCTCTAACTGAAAGTGGCATTTCTACAGAATTTATACCAAGTAAGCTTACACCACGTAAAATAAATGGCATTACCGTAGTATCTAATTTATAACCACCTGCTAGACCAATGGAGGCAATATTGCCCCACACATTAGTGGTTCGTGTAAGCCAAGCTAAAGTTTCGCCGCCAACACTGTCAACTGCCCCACCCCACTGTGCGTTTTCAAGGGGCTTGTTGCCCATTTCAATATCATGGCGACTAATAAGTTCACTTGCACCTAGCTCTTTCAAATAGTTTTCTTGTTCAGACTTACCTGTAAAGGCAATAACTTTATAGCCGATATTGGACAACATATTAATGGCAAAGCTACCAACTCCACCTGTAGCACCCGTTACAACAATGGGCCCACGTTCTGGAATTTGTCCATTGTCTTCCATACGTTGAATAGCAATTGCGGCAGTATAACCCGCTGTACCCAATGCCATAACATCGCGTAAACTCATGCCATCAGGTAATGCGACAACTGAATTAGCTTTAACTCGCGCATACTCAGTGTAACCACCGTCATAAAGTTCAGACAATTGTGCACCACACACCAACACTTTATCGCCAGCTTTGAATCTATCATCAATAGAGCTAACTACAACACCTGATAAATCAATTCCACCCACTAATGGGTAAGTTCTTAAAATACGTCCTTTACCTGTTGCGGCAAGTGCATCTTTGTAATTAATATCTGAATAAGCAACCTTTATGACAACTTCACCGTCGGTTAAGTCATCAATACTGATTTCCTCAAAACCGCTAGTGATTTTTTTCTTATCGCCTTCTTTAACTTGATGGATACGAAAGGCCGTGAATTTATCCGGTAACGCTGCTATCAATGTCGACATAATCTTTCCTATTAAAATTCATTTGAAGAAAGAAGATAAAAGCATAAGTAATGCGCTAGCACCATTATACTTTAATCTAATAAATCAGTGATTCAGATAATAAATTAATTAACTACATGTTACGACGATACTGACCGCCAGCTTCAAATAATGAACTTACAATTTGACCTAATGAACAAACCTTACAAGCATCCATCATTAATTCGAAAATATTTTCATGATTAATTGCTGCCGTTTGTAATGCTTTTAATAACACTTGTACTTCAGCATCATTGGCTTTATTTAAACTCGCTAACATTTCAATTTGATAAGTTTTTTCTTCTTCTGTAGCTCGAATGACTTCTTCAGGAACAATTGTTGGAGATCCTGTTGAACTTAAGAAAGTGTTAACGCCAATAATAGGAAATTCACCAGAATGCTTTAAATGCTCATAATGCATACTTTCTTCTTGAATTTTACCACGTTGATACATAGTTTCCATTGCGCCAAGTACACCGCCACGTTCGTTAATACGATCAAACTCGGTTAACACTGCCTCTTCAATAGGCTTACCTGAGCGTACTTGACGATTAATATAATCAACCAATACCAAGCTTGCGTTAACCACTACCCCCGACAAGGCCATCATACCCAGCAGCGAGAAGAAAACTAAATCCCACCCCATAATATAATGGCCAATAATTGCACCCATCGCGCCAAACGGAATAACACTCATAATGACCAGTGGCTGTAAATATGAACGCAGCGGAATAGCGAGTAAGGCATAGATAATCAACATTGCCATCAGCGCCAAACTTCCCATCGCGCCCATCGCTTCCATACTCTCTTCAGCTTCGCCGGCAACAGCAAAACTAACCCCAGGGAAACGTTCCTTTATCTCTGGCATGGTAGTTTTATTTAGCGATGCCAATATTTTTTCTGGAGTAGTCACGGATCGATCTAAATTGGCCTGGACCCGAATAACTCGCTGACCATCTTCGCGCTTAATATCAGCGTAACCGATACCCAATTCAACTTTTGCTACCGAGCCAAAGGGCACCTCGATACCATCTTTGGTACGGATACGCATCTCTTCCAAGTCGCCCAAGGATACTCGTTCATTCTCAGGATATCGCACCATAACTTTAATGTCTTCGCGCCCGCGTTGAATTCGCTGCGCCTCAAAACCATAAAAAGCATGACGGACTTGCATCGCTAAATCAGAGGCGGTTAAGCCCAAATTACGCGCCTCTGGTAACAAGGCCAATTTAACCTCTTGTTTACCGCCTCTAAAGGTATCTGACACATCGTAGACCCCGTCATAAGCGCTAATGGCAGTGCGTA
>CAJWBY010000239.1 GCA_913020705.1 uncultured Colwellia sp. | reverse complement strand
ATAACTTAGTTAGATAGTTTGGAGTCGCTTATGGCATTTATAGAAAAGTTTATTGTTAACCGCTTTACCGAAATCATCTTTACCTTTGCAGTTATGTGGATCGGCTTGGTCGCTTACGGTTTTATTATGTCCTAACACTACGATTAATTTCTTGGTATTATTAGGCTGGTTAGCATTAGGTAACCAGCTTTTTTTTGTTTATTGACATAATGCATCGATGAAATAACATCTTACTTTTATCAGAATATTTAATGATTACCTTTAAAATTTGACGCTTTACAGGGTTAATTACACCAGGTGTTAAATTCTATAGAAGATAATTATTTTGGTATTAGCTTAAAGATCGTCTCAGAGATCGACGGCAACTGTTGCCATCGATCTGTTGTTTGGCACACACAGCATAAAGTTGATTTTTCTTTATCCAATATCACTCTTAACTGACTTTCTTATCTCTAGCTTGATAAATCCTGCCATGTAGAGACAACCGTATCAGGGTTCAAAGAAATACTAGCAATGCCTTTTTCTAATAACCATTTTGCAAATTCAGGATGATCTGATGGACCTTGACCACAGATTCCTATGTATTTCCCCGCATCTTTACAGGCTGTAATAGCCATTTCCAACATGGCTAAAACTGCAGGGTTGCGCTCATCGAACGAATTAGCAACCAATGATGAATCACGATCTAGTCCTAATGTCAGCTGAGTCATATCATTTGAACCAATGGAGAAACCATCAAAATATTCTAAAAATTCAGCTGCCAATACTGCATTAGAAGGTAATTCACACATCATAATGATACGCAGTCCATTTTTACCACGCTCAAGACCATTTTCTTTCATTATTTCAATAACAGTTGCAGCTTCAGCTGTTGTACGTACAAACGGAATCATCAGTTCAACATTAGTAAATCCCATTTCATCTCGAACGCGTTTCATTGCTTTACACTCGAGCTCAAAGCATTCTCTAAACTCATCTGAGATGTAGCGAGATGCCCCCCTAAAACCTATCATTGGATTTTCTTCATGTGGTTCAAATTTACGGCCACCAACTAGGTTTGCATATTCATTTGATTTAAAATCAGATAATCGAACAATTACCTTTTTAGGGTTAAATGAAGCAGCAATGGTTGAAACTCCTTCAGCGATGCGACTTATATAATATTCAACGGGATTACCATAAGCAGTGGTTTTTTCATAAATAATCTTTTGAATATCATCGGACATCTCATCGGCATTGATTAACGCTTTAGGATGAATACCTACCATGTTATTAATAATGAATTCTAAACGCGCTAAACCCACACCATCATTAGGTAGTTGAGCAAATGTGAATGCACGATCTGGATTACCCACATTAAGCATCACTTTAACTGGAAGTTCTGGCATTTCATTCAATTGTCGAATGTTATGATCAAAGTCTAACAACCCTGCATATATATGTCCTTCATCGCCCTCGGAACATGAGACAGTTACCTCAGAGCCATCTGCCACCATCTCTGTTGCATCACCACAACCGACAACAGCCGGCACACCCAGTTCACGCGCAATGATTGCAGCATGGCAAGTACGGCCACCACGATTAGTGATAATGGCCGAAGATTTTTTCATTATCGGCTCCCAATCCGGATCGGTCATATCTGTGAGCAAAATATCACCTTCTTCAAATTGATCCATTTGATCGAGACTGTTAAATAATCTAACACGACCTTTACCAATTTTTTTACCAATAGAACGACCAACGGCTAATACTTTATTACGCTCTTTAAGAACATATTCTTCAATTACATTTTCTTGTTGGCTTTGAACTGTTTCAGGGCGTGCTTGAACAATGTAGATTAGGCCATCAATACCATCTTTCGCCCACTCAACATCCATAGGTCGCTTATAATGTTGCTCAATAGTGACAATCATTTCTGCTAACGTTTCAACTTCAGCATCACTCAAGCAAAACAATACACTTTGATCAGGGCTGACATTAACGGTTTTGACTGGATTACTTGCTTCTCCAGAATAGATCATTTGGATCGCTTTTTGTCCTAAGGTACGACGTAATACCGCTGGACGACCTGCCGCCAGCGTTTGTTTATGCACATAGAATTCATCAGGATTAACAGCGCCTTGAACCACCATCTCACCTAATCCATAACTGCCCGTGATAAACACAACATCACGGAAGCCACTTTCGGTATCAAGACTAAAAGCAACACCAGAGCTGGCAATATCGGAGCGTACCATTTTTTGGATGCCTGCAGATAAAGCGACTTCATTATGGTCAAAACCTTGATGTTCACGATATGAAATCGCACGGTCGTTAAATAATGATGCGAAAACTTCTCTAATGGATTGTTTGATATTTGCTAAACCAGATACATTCAAGAATGTTTCCTGTTGTCCTGCAAAAGAGGCATCAGGTAAATCTTCTGCTGTTGCTGATGATCGTACAGCCCAAGTTACCTCTTGACCGTATTCTTTTTCTAATTGTACATACGCATCATCAATTGCTTTTTCCATTGCAACGGGGAATGGTACTTCGTTAATCCAACGTCGAATATCACTACCAGTAGACTGTAATGCTGGGATATCTGTAATATCTAGCTGATGTAAACGTTTAGCAATTCTATCTTTCAAGCCATCTTGAAGAAGAAACTCACGATATGCATCAGCAGTCGTTGCAAAACCACCAGGTACTGAAACTCCCAATGGCGCCAGATTTTGTACCATCTCGCCTAATGAAGCATTTTTTCCTCCCACTCTGGCAACATCATCCATACTCAACTGGTTTAACTCAACTACATACTCAATCATTATTTAAATCCTCGTTCACATCACGTTCTAAATTTATTATTAATTTTAATCTAATTAGATCTATTTTCTGCTATGCCAAACCCCATTGTTTGAACAACGTAACTAGCAATTTCTTCAATAGAAGTCTCCGTAGTTTCAAATACAGGGATTTTTGCATGCTCAAACATTGTTTCTGAAATTTTAACTTCGCGTTCACAGACCATAAGTGACGAATAAGCACTATTAGGTCGACGCGCTCTACGTATTTTACTTAAAGGCGCAACTTTTATCGTTAGTGCGACAAGCTTATGTTTATGCTTAAGTAGAAAGTCGGGTAATGTATTTTTGTCAAAATCCTCCTCAGTCAAAGGATAGTTACTCACTTTTAGTGAAAAGTTCATCGCCAAATATAGGCTGGTCGGTGTTTTACCACAACGTGAAACACCCACTAGGATCACTTCAGCCTCATCATATTGATCATGACGCACACCGTCATCATGAGATAACGAATAATCGATAGCATCAAGTCGCTTGTTATAGCTAATAACGTTAGTTGCTCCACTATTTGCTTGAAATTTTCCTTGGAGATGGGAAGATGCCTCTCCAAAAGCTGCCTCTAATGGTTCCAAAAAGGCATTGAATAGATTAATGATACAACCATCCGTATCATTAAGGATTTGCTGCCCATCTTCTTCAACTAATGTGCTGAAAACAATTGGCTGTTTACCTGAAGTCCTATATGCATCTTTTATTTTTTTACTAACAATAGACGCTTTTTCGTTTGTATCAACAAATGAACAGGTGGAAGTTTTATAGCGTTGTTTAGGAAATTGAGCTAATAAAGTTTTACCATACTGTTCCGCTGAAAGGCCTGTACGGTCAGATATAAAAAATACCGTTCGTAAGATTTCTTCTTCTTTCGTATCTCCATCAGTCATTTACACACCTTGTTTAATTTGATGAAACAACTTCTTAATTCAATAGCCACCTCGGGCAATCGTTGAAAAACAGTCGCTTTAAAATACCAAGGCTGTGACACTGAAGCTATCATTAGGTTCCTATTCTTACTTAAGCAGTAGCTTTAGTACCGAGTAAAAAAATACCATACGAAGTTACGATTAAACCATTATAAGTGCTCAATTAATAGTAGCTATATTTTTCGAGAGCAATATTAGAAATGGAGCAGGCTACACCACTAAATCAAACTCGGCACCACCATAAACCACACCATTAATTAGTAGTTCGACTTTATGTTGTCCCGAGTAATATTTACGTGTTGATATTTTTTTGAATGGATGTTTTTTACTTAAGGTTAATTGTTGTTTTGGTTGAAGTGTAATATTTTTCCATTTAAAAACTTTAGCCGTTAACTTACCATTGGCTTTAACATGATGAATTTTATAATCAACTACCAGCTTTTGTATTTCTGATGAATTGGATAATAAGCCGGCTGATACTTCAGCATATTCACCAAGCCTTATAGTGGTATTAACAACCGTTAATGTTTGTAATTTCAATTGTGGTTTTTCACTATACCCCAGCAATGGAAAAACATCAGGATGTCCATCTTTTACTAGGCTTCGCAGTGCATGTCGTATGATCCATAATCTATCTGTCGATGCTTCTTTATACCACCGTCGACATAAAGCAATGACCTGCTCTGGATTATCCTTTGTAATATCATTAAGATTGTTGGCGACTGATTTCCGCACATAAAGACTTGGATCATCTTTAAGGTGCTCCAAGATAGGAAAAATAACCGCTGGATCATCACAAAATTGGCTTAATTGTTTTCCCCACGGTAAACGAGGTCTAATTCCTTCACAAGCCAAACGTCTAACATGTTCATCTTTATCTTGGCTCCACAATACTAATTGTTGATAGGTTAAATCGAAATGTTGTTCGATAAAGGTGCGAATGGCAAACTCTGCAGAAAATAATGGCGTTAATGCTTTTAAAACCGTTAGAGCTATTTCTGGGTGGTTTGTTCCATATTCAGCAACATAATCAATTAATGGCCACGCAGTAAAACTACCCCATATTTCAGTTTTACCATCGTCATGCCAATGATGTTTAATCGCCAGTAAGACTTCACTAGCTTCATCAAAATTTGTTGGCAGATATTCGGCTAAGATCTTAATTAAATGTGAAACGCGTTGTTTTAGTTCTAAGTTGTCTAAACCTGATAAGGCTTGTTTTTGAAACTTCTCACTCGAAAAGTTAGGCATCGTTAATGTTAATAAGTCAGCTAACTGCGTTACCGCTTGTTTACCTAATTCATTTTTTAATAACGCTTGTTCAGCCATTTTAACTCTTAATA
>CAJWBY010000238.1 GCA_913020705.1 uncultured Colwellia sp. | reverse complement strand
CGCGCTATTTTAGCGGCTTCAAAATTTATTGATGCACTGTACGACTCCATGTCGTAATCTGCCATCGCAATAGTTGTTGCGTTAAAGGTATTGGTTTCAAGAATGTCAGCACCCGCTTCAAGGTATTCGCTATGAATCGCTTTAATAACTTCAGGCTGTGTTAACACTAACATGTCATTATTGCCTTTAACATCTGAGTGCCAATCAGCAAATTGTTCGCCACGGTAATCTTGCTCTTCAAATTTATAGGCTTGGATCATCGTTCCCATAGCGCCATCTAAAATAAGAATACGTTTCTGCATTTGTTCTTCAAGACGGCTAAATGATGCTGATTTTTTCATTCTATTTCTCTATATTTACTTTCAAACTAAATGTATTTACTCAATTACTACTGGCTATCTATATTTGAGTGTCTGGATGTATTGCTTGAATATTACTTGCATCTAATTTATATGGTGTGATCTGGTAAACATAATAATTTAGCCAATTAGTAAATAACAAACTGCTATGACTACGCCAAGAGCTGTGTGGTATTTTGGTTACATCATTATCAATATAGTAATTATCTGGCTTAGGTGCGTTCTTATCTAGATTAAGATCTCGCTGATGTTCTTCATCTAAGGTAGTTGCATCATATTCCGGATGACCCGTTAAATAGACTTGTTGTTTATTCTTGCTTGCTACAACATAAACACCTGCTTCAGCAGATTCTGCAATTATTTTCAAGTCAGGCACCGATAAATAGTCAGATTTTTCAATATAACCATAGCGTGAATGCGGAACATTAAAGAACTCTTCAAAACCACGAGTGAGTTGTTCTTTAGGATCTATAGGGCTATGCTGAAATACGCCCGATAATTTGTCTTTACGTAAATGTCGATTCAAACCATAATGATGATAAAGCGCAGCATGGGCAGCCCAACAAGAAAACATCGTTGACGTTACATTTTTTTCAGCCCAATCAAACACTTCACAAATTTTGTCCCAGAAAGTTACTTTCTCGTAATCCATTAATGCTAACGGGGCACCGGTTACAATTAATCCATCGTATTGCGTATCTTTTATATCATCAAACATGCGATAAAAATTATCTAAATGTTCCTTCGGCGTATGCTTTGATTCATTAGCGTGAATGCGAACAAAGTCGACATTAATTTGTAATGGGGTATTAGAAAGAACACGTAGAATTTGAACTTCTGTTTCAATTTTATTTGGCATTAAATTAAGAATTGCTAACTTCATCGGCCTAATCTCTTGATTAGCGGCTCGATGTTCAGACATCACAAAAATGTTCTCTTCACCTAAAACAGACAAAGCAGGTAATTGATCTGGAATTTTAATGGGCATAAGTTTACCTAACAATCAAAACAGATGAGAGTGTTCAGACGTAAATATCGCGTAATAACTTTCATCTACAAATAATAGAATTCAATGTTACGTGTATTTTTAGCTATGTCAACATCTAAACGTATAGACGTCTATAATGTTTTATTCTTTAATATAAAAAGCAAATATACAGAATATTCATTTATGGTAGGTAAAACTGTACGTACATATAATTACACTTATTTACGATTTAAATTAGTTTGAAGATTAAGGACTTATATACAGGGAGTCATATAAAAAAGCCACCGCAAATGCGATGGCTCAATGATAATTTAATATAAAACTAAAAGGTTATTCTGCGACAGCTTCTTTTTTAGACTTTTCTTTTTTAGGTTTTTCTTCACTCGCCTTTTCACTTTTAGTAAGTAGCAATTCACGTAAACGCGTATCTAGTTCTTTTGCCATTTCTGGCTTTTCAGCTAAAGACTTAGCGGCATTCGCCTTACCCTGGCCAATACGATCACCATTGTAGCTGTACCAAGAACCCGATTTTTCAACCATTTTATGTAAAACACCTAGGTCGATTAATTCACCTAAGCTGTTAATACCTTCACCATATAATATTTGAAATTCAGCCTGTTTAAATGGTGGAGCAATTTTATTTTTAACAACTTTAACACGCGTTTCATTTCCGATAATTTCGTCACCCGCTTTAACAGCGCCAATTCGACGAATATCTAAACGTACAGAAGCATAAAACTTAAGTGCATTACCACCGGTAGTAGTTTCAGGACTACCAAACATTACACCAATTTTCATACGAATTTGGTTGATGAAAATGATCATGGTATTTGATTTTTTCAAGTTACCCGTTAATTTACGCATAGCTTGCGATAACATACGAGCTTGTAATCCCATGTGTGAATCACCCATGTCGCCTTCAATTTCAGCTCTTGGTGTAAGGGCAGCAACGGAATCGACTACAATAATATCGATAGCGCCAGAGCGAGTTAACATGTCACAAATTTCCAATGCTTGCTCACCAGTATCAGGTTGAGAAACAAGTAAATCATTTATGTTTACACCTAACTTTTCTGCGTAGATTGGGTCAAGCGCATGCTCAGCATCAACGAAGGCACAAACTTTGCCATTACGTTGAGCTTCTGCAATGACTTCTAGTGTTAATGTAGTTTTACCACTTGACTCAGGGCCATAAATTTCAACAACACGACCTAACGGTAAACCACCAGCACCTAACGCAACATCTAATGCTAAAGAACCTGTAGAAATGGTTTCAACATCCATAGTGTTGTTATCACCAAGCTTCATAATCGAACCTTTACCAAATTGTCTTTCAATCTGACTTAATGCTGCTTCTAGTGCTTTTTCTTTATCATCTTTCATGTTTATTTCCGCCGATGTGTCTGTGATTTCGTTTTGATGAAGGAAGTATACTGTATGACCGTACAGTATCAAGCTTTTTTATACTTTATTTTATTTATATCAATAAAAATAAAAATGGAGACCAACAAGTCATTGAAAATAATTAACTTAAATAGAGGTAATAACTTTTATTGATTTCAACTTAAAAAGTTACTTTGTGAATAAACCATAAAATTCACAGTATAATAGGCGGTAATTTTTTGTTGGTTCTTACTTAAATAACTAAAGCCTATATTTATGAGATACAAAGTTTAAATACTTAATTCGAGGATGATAAAATGAGGGCTAAATTATACGATAGCAGCTAACGTAAACTGGCATAAAAATATATAGAAATGGTTTTGACCTATAGGCTAATATTGCAATACTCCATTTGAGACCAACCAGCCGGACTTGTCGAGTTCATTTGCATTCAACAAGTACTTTTCAGCTTGTACTAACGAATTGAATATGATCAAATTTTCGATTCCCAATTGTTTTATTAGGTATTGTTGAATACTGTCATGACAAATTACACCAACATATATAGATCCATAGGCTTCATACCATGTTTGATGCTCTTTAATAGCCATTATTGCATCAGGTGTAGCTAAAGCACCCTCAGCATAAATTTCTAATCGATTCCATGAAGTGAGTTTATTATCAAGCACCACTTTTTTAATGTGATTTTGTAATTCAATAACTCCTTCAACATTAAAGCTTCCTTTCAGGTTAATAATGAGGAGGTTGAACTTCAATGTAATCTCCCATGTTCCGTATGAATCCATAATTCCCTTTAATTTAAAACGTGTAATTTTCAATACCACTTAAGTAAAAAATAAATATAATTAATAAATTATTACAGTGTACTTTACTGTTGTTATTAAACCGCTATGTCTAATTGCACTCCGCCTACCTGAATATTACAAAGCAAAGAACGGCTATTTATAATCCTATTCGTTGTGGCCCCTTTAAAATGGACAATTTTTCTATTACTTTTATCAGAAAGATTATTAATAGCTTTAACAGACGAGATACCGTCTAATTTGCTGTAAAAAATAGACAGCCTACCTTGAAACCTATTAATGGAAGACGTTGCATCAAGATCTTTCAGTTTTACGTTATCGATCGTATAAATTTCATCAATCAATTTTGCTAATAAGGTTTGTGGCAACTTATTCTTGCGAATATAAATATCTAAACTGTTCTTATAATTAAGCACAGGAGAAATGACAGTTAAATCATCATAGTAGCTAGAAAACCACTTGCTATTAGCTAGAACAGACACGCCTAATCCATGCGTTACAATATGCGAGGGTGTTGCTATCTTTTCTGATGCCAGATCAAACGCTTTTATCCATTTCGGTAACGATATGTTGTTTTTGTCGTTAGGATGAAATTCTATAGCAATACAACTGTGACCATATTTAACGAGCTTTTTCATTAAAGGTAAAAATTCGTAAGCATCAGACGAACCATGCACAAGCCAGATACACTTCCCTTTTCCATATTGGTACGTTTTTACCTTCCCAAATTTAGTTTTGATCACACTTTTCTTCACTTTTTTTGACCATTTTCTTGAGTTATTTTCAGGAGGAAGTAAAGTGTTTTTGAATAAAGTGTATGCCAATTTTGGTAAAAAAATATTGAGAAGTTTAATACCTAAAATTGCTAAGTGATTTTTCATTTTTTCATTGCCTGTTTATCATATTTACGCTCAGATAATATGAACGCGTTTAAAATTATTCATTGGTGTAGTAATATTTTGTCTTTAATATCAGCTGGTCAGTTGTACATTTAAGCGCTAGTTGAGGGAAAAACGATAGCCTGATCCATAAATAGACTCGATGGGATTATCTAATATCCCTGCCTCTTTAAACTTATTTCTTATTTTTTTTACGTGGCTATCGATAGTTCTATCAGTTATATGTCGATATTGAGGGTAAGCCAGTTGTAATATTTGTTCACGCGAATAAATTCTTTCTGGATGAGTAAAAGTAGATTAAACAAATTATATTCAATCAATGAAAAAGCTATTTTTCTTCCTTGGCATACAACTCTTGCTTTGTTTTGGTCGATTGTAATTTTTGAAAAACTTACATTTCCTTCTGTCCGATTTAAAATTGCTTTAGTACGTAAAACCAATTCCATATCATTAAAAGGTTTACATAAATAATCGTCAGCACCATATTCGAAAGCTAAAGCCTTACTGGCATGGTCTTCTTGCGCACTTAATATTATGATGGGAACATTGCTAAATATACGTATTTGCTTACAAAAATTTAAACCGTTGTGATTGTTAATAATAAAATCCATCAGTACTAAATCAGGTTTAAATTTTGCTACATTGTCGATTACCCCATCGTTATCGTTGATAAGTAATGT
>CAJWBY010000237.1 GCA_913020705.1 uncultured Colwellia sp. | reverse complement strand
AACCTATGCTGTCCGCTTCTCGCTCTAATCAAAAATTAAGTTTTAAACGGTTACGTCAACTAAGCGCACTATTAAGGTGTTTCATAATGCTAAACATCACTAATCATGAGCGAAATCTTTAAAATTAAACGCTTGTCTAAAAGATCTCATAATCTCACCAGCAAGCATTCTCGGGGCACTATGTCCTTAAATAGCACTGAATTGAAAAAATAAAAGCTTAATTCAGCTTTCGCTATGTCGTTAATCACGCAAATATCTATCCGGTATGAAAACTCAAGACCAAGTCAATTTTCGAGAATATCCATATAATTAAATGTCTAAATTTAAGCTGGCCTCCATATTAATTTCACATTTATTGTTTATGGTAGGTAAAGGTATTAAAAGAAAACGACTTATCTGATTTTTATTACGAAATATTTCATGTATTTAGCATTAAATTAATAAACTTATCAGTTTAATTCCTTGAAGAGCTAGGGTGCAAAGATGTTCAAAAAAAATTTATTCTTGTTTCTATCGATAATTCTTATCAGTTGTGGAGGCGAAGAGGCAAATGTTAACTCTGTAGAAGAGAGTATTAACGAAACACAAACTAGTACCGAAATTATCGACGATAGTGCTGATGAAACGAATAATGATAATACTTTCGATAAAAGTGAAAAACTTATTGTCGGCGAAAGTTATAACTTAAGTGAACAGCTAACTTATACCGCCGATACTTACTCTTCAAGTGACTCCAATATTGCATCTGTAAGCGAGGAAGGTAACTTATCTATTCATAAAGCAGGTGTTGTACAAATAACGGCTAAAAACTCGAGTAGTTCAGAAACGACTATTTTTGAAATTTTTAGTAAAGCATCTGATTTTCACTTCAAATCATGGGTCGGTGAAAATGACAGTTTGATTGACTTTAACGATTCATTATTAGGGCTGACTTTTATTCGCTCAACAGAAGAAGATTGCCAACCTATCCTACTTATAAATTGTGGAAGCTATGACTCTAGTATCATCGATGGAACAGAGGTTAGCGATAATATAACAACAATAGATAACCCAGGGTTGATCCTCCCCCGATAAAACGGACACCAAAATCTAACTAAAGATGAGGTGTTTTATGCCCAAGTACAACAATCCAAGACGAACCTGGAAGTATTCAAACGACTTTAAAGTTAACGCTATTCAATTAAGTTATGTTGTTGGCGTTACAATCAAATCAGTCGCTGAAAAACTCGACATTCACCCATTTATGCTGTCACGATGGCGAAAAGAATATCGTGAAGGAATAATTGTGGCTGATAAACGAAAAAAAGTGGCTGGCCAATCAAAAGCCAAAAAAGTACTGACCAAAGAGCAACAACTTAAACGTGAAAATAAACAGCTTAAGGAGGAGCTGTTTATTCTAAAAAAGTGGCAACGGTTTCTTGCCGAGGAACATCAGGCCGATATCGATTCATCGAAAAACTCAGACCCGACATAAAGGTCAAAAGGTTACTGAAATTTTTTGATGTGTCTAAAAGTGGCTATTACGATTGGCGCAAGCGTCAACCCAGTGCCCGTGCGATAGTAGATGTTGAACTCAAACATAAAATTCAGCAAATATTCACAGAGAATAAAGGACGATACGGTAGTCCCCGCATATTTAAGGCCTTACAAAAACAAGGATACAATATCGGTAAAAAACGTGTTGAACGTTTGTACAGTGCGCTTGGGTTGGTTGCTAGAGTGATGCGGGTAACTACACGCTCTGCGTTTTATAAACGCTTTCTTACGACAGGTAAAAACTTACGGCCTGATGGTGGCGTGCCATTGGTTAAAGATAAAGTATGGGTAGCAGATGTCACGTATTTAAAAGTGAAAGGTGTATGGCGTTATTTATCGGTAATAATGGATCTATATTCACGGCGTATTATTAGCTGGAGTTTAGATAAAAATAGAACGATGGACGTCACGAAACGCACATTAGAAAATGCGGTTAAGAAACGAAAACCGTCCGGTGATTTAATGCTCCATACAGATAGAGGCGTAGAGTATCGTGGACACATTTATCAAAAAGTATTGAAACGACATGCGATAACTCATAGCTTGAGCCGAGCGGGAAAATGTACTGATAATGCGCATATGGAGTCATTTTTCCATTCAATGAAGACCGAGGTTATTCGCGGTAATGTATTTAATAGTGATAAAGAACTGCGGGGAACACTTGGCAGTTACATTAACAAATACTACAATGTCTCGAGGATGCATTCAGGGATAAATTATTGTTCACCAATAGAATATGAAGCCCTGGCAGCGTGAAATAAAATGTGTCCGTTTTATCGGGGGAATATCACAAATAACAGTTGGCTATTTACTCCTTCGTCGTCTATTTTAGCCAACCATTATTTGCCTCTTAGTGAGGCGTTATGTGTAAAAGGAGGTTTCGTGAAAATTCTACATTTCGTATTAATAGCGATAATCGCTTTATTAAGTATTGCAGCAGGTGCGGCCAAAATATTGGAATCTCCTCAAGAAATTCAATTCCTCAAAGGGTTTGGTTTTAATTCCACATTAATTCTTACTTATGGTTTGGTTCAGGTGATAGGTGGTGTTTTATTGGCAATACCGAAAACATTAAAACTTGGTTCAATCTTCACTGGTTTTGCTTTTACGTTGGCTAGTATTTTAATAATTCTTAGCGGTAATTATGTTTTTTCTTTAATTTCGCTGCTACCAATTGTAATTACAGTCTTTATATTCTGGCAGTCGAGTCAATTTACACATAACAACACGCCCTGAGGTGGACAGCAAGTTTTAAAACTTACTTTCCACCGCATACTTTAATAGCGGAGAACCCTTGCGTTTCAACGCTTCTAGATATGTTGTTTCATCATATGCCGTATTCGATTTCCAACACCGATATAAGATTCTTATCCACTTAAAAGCTAATGCCCTGATAATAGTATTATGTGGTTTTCCTTTGCTTTCTTGTTGCCTGTAATAAGCTCTTGCCCAAAATGAATAACGCACCGATAATCCCGCCCATTCAACAAACGTTTGCCTTAAAAACTTAGTACAGGAGTAGCGCCAATGTATCCATGCTTTCTTGCCACTTCGCTCAGTCACTGGAGCAATACCAGCATACTTTTGAATCTCTTCACACGAATGATAACGGTCACGATTAGAGCCCATTGCTGCCAATAACCGAGGGGCTATTTGTGGGCCCGCACCAGGTAAGCTGTCAAAGATAAACCTATCTTTATGCATTTTATAAATAGCTTTAATCTCAATATCAAAACGCTCAATTGATAACATCAACTGTTTAATCTGCACAGTTAAGCACTCAATAAGTAATAAATTGGGGGCAATGATAGCTTCGTCGTTCGTTAACGTTTCAGCTTGTTTTATATTGTTGATACGTTTCTCATTCACTGCTGGGTAGCGAGAGTTATGCTGATTAAAAAAGTCGATGAGTGTTTGCTTTCTTGCTCTTTTAACTTGTTCAAGTGACGGCCAGCGCAATAGAAAGTCGCAGAATATCATGGTGTCTTTTTCTTTAAACCAATCAAGTACATGAGGATAATAGTTTTTAAGTGTCGTGGTGATTTTATTGGTTAAGTTAACTCTGTCTTGAACAAGTTTACGACGATATTCCACCAGTTGTGCAAGACACCTAACGGATTCAGTATCAGGTGTTATGACATTTAATTTACTCATGTGTAGTTGCAATATTTCAACTTGAATGGCGGCGTCAGTAGGGTCATCTTTGGCACCACTATGGGTAAAGGCTTTTCGATATTTAGCCACAGTCGATGGATTGATAGTGAAGAGTACGATATGGCTAAATTTACTTAATGCATAAATTAATGGGCCCTTTTTTAATTCACAAGCGACGGCGACAAGTTGTCCGTTATACTTTCTTTTTAATTCATTCGCCCACGCATTAATCGCCTTGGGTTGTGATGAAATAACGCTAAAGTATGATTTATTGGTTTGACAATTTACTTCACAAATATCGTGTTTACGGTCTGCCCAATCAATACCGATAAGTGCAGCAAAATTTGAAATATCAAAGGCTTTCATTTTTGACCTCCAAAGCGTAAAGTTAAGGATGGAATATGACTGTGGTATTGTTTCTCGCAGGTCTTATAGATAGTCGGTATGACGGCAATCCCTGAGTATGCGTAGTGAAACAAGTGACTTCTGCTGATCCGAAAGTCTTGTTATAAGCATCGAATGTTTTCATTCAAATATTCGTGATCAACAGAAGCATATTCCACCTATTAATGGGGTAGGTAAACTGATTAATTAGTGGAACGGTCAAACTATAAGCCATTCAAGCAGGACTTTTAACAGTTGGTTAGGTTCCGCTTCGCTGCACATTTTAACCAACAATTAAAAGCCTCTTAATGGGACGTTATAACGATAGGCGAAAATGAAGAGTATCGAGCAATCTAAAAGTTCGTTAGTGGTTGGTTTAACACCCGACGGATACAAAATATCTGATTTAAGAATGACGAAACCTACGTTTCATTTCGCTAAAGATAGTAGCGGTTCTATGTTGATTCAAGATATTGACACGGTGAAGCTTAATCGTTCGCGTAAGATTAGTTACTTCGTTCCAAATAATATAGGGATGTTAATGAGTGTTAGCGCTAAAGCGTCAAACCGAGCTAAAGAAATTTTTGATCGAAAATTCAAGAATAGTAGTTACGAGTTAGATGTTACAAAGCTAACTGGAAATAAAAACGATGCCATAAGTTCTATTTCGAAAGATGTGTACGATTATATTGAAGAAATTCAGTCTGCAATTGTCTTTGCTTACACAGCGTTAGAGGCATTTGCTAATCTTAGTATCCCTCAAAGCTATATTTATAATGCCAAAAAGAACTCAAAAGGTATATCAGAATCATATGATAAGGTTGCCATCGAACGCTGGCTTAGCTTGAAGGTAAAGATGAAGTCTATTTGAGGCAATTAGTTTCTGATTTGAAACTTACAAATGCAATTAATTTTAAAGGTTATGCATCTAATGTACATGAATGTTTATCTAGAAATTCAATTTGCTTTGAACCAATAGATTCTTGAAACTTGAAGATTAAATTTCCATCCATCAAACCTCCAACACTTATTATTATTATCGCTAAATGGGTAAAAATATAACCTAACTTTTGATAGTCCCCTTTCTTTGCAACTATTAATTCATCTCCATTGTTTATTAATTTCAGAACTTCTCTTGAGAATATTTTTATCTACTGGACCC
>CAJWBY010000236.1 GCA_913020705.1 uncultured Colwellia sp. | reverse complement strand
TGTGCTGGGATCATAGACCACCTCCTTAATAACTGTAATTGCATACAGTATTGCAACAGTTTACAAAAACATAGCCATTAAAAATTATAAACAGCAGTTACAGTTTCGCTGATTTTTTTCCATCTTGCCTATGCCGGGGTTGAAGCTATTTGTTGGATCAAGAGAACGATAAAAAGTGGATAGATTGTCGTCTGCTTTGTATAAATGCCCCACATTATGTTCTGCTGGATATTTAGCACCTCTTTGGTCAAGTTGCGATAACATTAATTTTTTTACCTCAATTGCATTAGCCCCTTTTTTTAGGATGTAATCTTGATGGAATACAAAACAGAAGAAGTGTCCATAGTAAAGTTTTTTCTCCAGATGTTGCTCAATTTCAGGCCCGAAGGATTCGACCCAGTTTTGTTCATTGCGTTTCAATGCGATATCTAAGGCTAGTATTTCGCCCACTTCTTTATCATGGATCGTTTGGTAACGAATGGCGGCACCAGCGGCAGCAAATCTATGCAAATACGCCTTTTTTGCTTCATCTGGGGTACATTCAAAAAAACTGCCTGCACTTGAAGAAAAATAATCTGTGAGTATTTGACGTCCTTGCTCTATAGCGTCATCGCTTAATTTCAATACTAGGTGATGTTCATATTGTTCGCGAAACGTTAACATACGTTTAGGCAAATGCTCAGGAAATAAGCGACTAAAAAACTGCATTGCACGGTCACTTAAGTAAGGTGGCAACCAACCAATTTTATTTAATGTTGCATCTACTCGTCCTTTTATCGCAAAGAGTTTAGGTAAGCGTTTGGTCCCTAAATGTAGTACACTTAAGAATGTATCTTTACCGTATTGAGCGGCGACATCAAAAACATCTCGATGCATGTATTCACCGACTTCAGGTATTTGCTCTAAACCGGTCAGTAACAGTCGCCTAATGGCATACAAGTCCTCTGGGTTATTTGTGCCCACGTAAAAGCTTTGTTCTTTTTCCACTACAGGGTATGTATCAACTCTTACAGCGAATACGGCTAATTTACCTGCGCAACCACTGGACTCATATAAACGGCGAGGATCAGCGTTAAAACGGCTTGGCGTGCTGGCGTCTACATCTTTAATTCTAGCTTGGTATTGTTGGTCGCTGGCTTTTCGTTGACCTTGTTCAAGTTTGCTGGCATCAAAGTTTCCTTGCTGCAAATTACGAATAACATCATCGGCAGTGTCACCCAAATAAACGCCTAAGTGATTTACTAACACAAGTTCACCGTGTTGATTAATTTGCGCATATATGGAGAGTTCGGTGTAGGCGGGGCCCCTTTTAACAAGCGCACCACCAGAATTATTAGCAATGCCGCCAACAACCGTGGCACCGAGAGTCGAGGAACCAATAATGGAGTGTGGAGACCGATTAATTGCATTAAGTGATTCTTCTAATTTGTGTAATGTCGCACCCGGCATACTGATAACTTGATGCCCTTGATTGATAATATGCAATTTATCTAGGCTTAAAGTGTTAACGACAACAACGGGTCGGTCATAGTTGTCTTTATTTGGTGTTGACCCTTCTGTTAGTCCGGTATTCGCGGCTTGCATCACAATAATAAGATTATTGCTGACAGCAATTTTTATACTATTCCACAGTTGTTCGAGTGTTTGTGGAAAAATGACCGCAAGTGCAGCCCCCCCACCCGAACGCCAACCCTTTCGGTAATGTTCGTTTTTGCGTGGGTCCGCACTGATATTTGTAACACTTAACGCCGTTTCAAATTCACTTAATATGTGAGCGGTGGTATTCAAATTCAGCTTTTTTTTAGGCTGACGAATACCTGTAGAAAATTCTAAGTCATGCTTACATGTGGCTTTTTTGTTATCGCTAATGTTAAGTGCAGACGCAGGGTCATCATTGCTTTGTTGCTTTTTAGTCGTTAGTGTCGGTTCTATTGTTGTCATTTTAACTTTCCTTACAACTTAATACTTTATTGACTTTTAATCAGTTTGTAAATTGTTATTCATTACGGTTCACAACAATGTGCTGTAACGCTAAGGCCTCAATTCAGAAAGGTGATTAATTTATGGGAAGCTTATTTAAGTTGTAATTGAAAAGTGCTTTGCGGTGTTTACTACGAAATGCCTCTTGCTCTATTATATGTTTGGCATCGACATCACCTAAAGGCAATTCAACTTCGCGGGAAAAAGCGCCATCAGCTATTAGCGATAAATAACGAGAACAACAGACTCTTAGAAAAGAGGTGAAGTTCCCAATATCATGATCAGCATCAAGCGATTCAAGGTACAGCTTAGTTATTGCCTGATTGACCGTCATATGATCACGAAATGACAACTCTTCCAAAACGTCCCAAAAAAACACTTCTAATCGAATGGATGTAACAACCCCTTGAATTCGAAGTGATTTGGTTCTGCTGCTCCATAAACCATTGTCGGCATGGACAAAAAGCTGACACATTATGGCTTCTCTTTGTAGATTAAGTTTATAACAATGCCACAAACTGCATCAGCATGGCAGGATGAGCAGGCCATGCAGGAGCAGTGACTAATTGACCATCCGTAATCGCGCCATCCATAGGTAAATCGATGTATTCAGCACCGGCCATTTCTATTTCTGGTTGGCAAGCAGGATAAGCCGATACTTTTTTACCTTTTAATACGCCAGCAGCAGTCAGTAATTGTGGACCATGGCAAATAGATGCGATGGGTTTATTACTATTTGCAAAGTGTTGAATAATTTCAATAACCTCAGCATTTAGGCGTAAATATTCAGGTGCACGACCGCCTGGTAAATACAGAGCGTCGTAATCTGCAACATTAACATCTTCAAAAGAAGCGTTGAGCTCAAATTTATGGCCAGGTTTTTCAGTATAGGTTTGGTCACCCTCGAAATCGTGTATCGCTGTTGAAATTGTTTCTCCAGATTTCTTTTCTGGACAAACCGCATCAACTTGGTGTCCCATAGCCATTAGGCCTTGAAAGGGAACCATGTTTTCGTAGTCTTCCACAAAATCGCCCGTTATCATAAGTACTTTAGCCATTTTTTTCTCCAAATAATTTTACTGTTAAATAAATAATCAGCGAGAAAGCTGATTACAAAATCAAAACATTATTCAAACATAAGCCACAGTGTTTTAGGTAACATGTGAATACTACAAAAATAAAAAATAGTCAGCTCTAAAAAGAAGAGTAAACTAGCAACTTCCTCACGAGTAATAATATACCCCGCCCTTAAATATTTAACAGCCGATTTTTGATTAGAGTTAATTCACTTATAGAATACCTAAAGCTATTGGCAATATTCGATGAAATAATAAAATAGTAAAAGAATAAAATAATAAAATAATAAAATAATCAAGTAGTATTTGGTTATTACCAACAAATAAAATAATTATGATTTACTTAAGTCGTATTTTAAAAAATCAAATAGTAAGACTCCAATTATTGAAAATAATGAAGTCTTACTATGAAAATACGCTATTTAATCAAACATTATCATTGATAAATAATGCTTAGAAAGAATGCTTGTTGATACGTTTCCAAAACGATTGTCGACTTTATCAGCATCTAGATCATGATAATAAATATAATTAAAAGAGGTTTGAAATGCTACGCATCACCATACTAATATTTGGTTTAACATCATTTTTTTTAAAAGCTGGATTAACAATAGAAGCCAGCAATAATTGGAATTTCCATATTAATGGCCACGTCAATACGTTTGTCACTTCGGTTAGTTGTGACGACAACCCCGGCAATGTTAATGGAACCGTACTATTGTGCTCGGGAGAAAATAAGAGCGCTGTCACTAATGGATACGCTCCTGCTAGCTTTGAGTTTGGCGTTTCAAAAATGCTAGATGGATATGAGATTTCAGCTTATGTATCAATTCAGGAAGGAACTACAGATAATGCAGCCTTTAGCTTAAATGATAGCGCTCCTTCTGATTTAGTCTATTTCAAGGTGAAAAATAAAAGTAATGGCGAAGTTATTGTTGGACGATACTTCGGTGTTTTTGGTTTCGATGCGTTAATTCTTGATATGACAGGTGCAGGTGTTGGCGCCACTGTTTCAGCCGCATCACCATTAAATACACAACTAGGTGGCGCAGGATATGGTTATATCTTTCCTGACAGATTATCTCAAATGACATACATCCATTCATTTGGGGATACTGAAGCAGTTATCGGGGTTTTTCAGCCTCTCGATACATTATCTTTTGGAGGCTTGGGTTTCTCTGGTGACACGGGCTCAAAAAGGCCAGGCATACATGGCAAGATAAAACATAATTTTTCTAATGGGTTTATATCAAGCTCTTTTATTACTCAAGATGTAGACAATTCGGGTATCACGAACGATCAAAGCAATATAGATTACACTGCTCGAGGTCTTGATATAGCGGCAAATATGCAATTCGGTTCAACACAGTTTTCGTTTGGTGGTTATCAAGCCAAAGGACTTGGGTATTATGGCCTGCTTATTGACGGCTCTAGCCTTACGGGTAAAGCAAGGACTACCTCTGGCTGGTATGTTCAAGCAACAAGAACATTTGGTAAAACTAAATTAGGGCTAAATTATGGTATTTCAAAAATTAAAAGAGCTAACGATGATCCAGATACATTAGTGGATGAAAATAAAAAAGTAACTTTAGGTATTTATTACCCTATTTTGGAGTCAATTACTTTAGCAGGCGAGATATCATCCATGTCATCAACTAGCCATCTAAACGAAGAAATAAAAAATGGTGCTGTTAGCCTCGGCGCATCAATTTCCTTCTAATGGATAGTTTGGTTTATAAAGGGGGTGTTAAATATACCCTCTTTTATACACCAAAGACATCAAAACGCAGGTCCTAACACCTCAACGTTTTGTTTATTTAAGCATTTAACATATTAGTAATGTCTGGCATCGAAAAACTGGGGGCGGGGTCACCTTAAAATTTATACGTTAGCTAGTGTATGCAATCTATAGGATGTGTAGCTGCACGAATGTGTAATACTAATAACTGTCCTGCCGGCATTGCCACTCAGAAAAAGCCTTACGCCAACGCCTAAATCTGTCATTCCGCACCTTAATTTACAATTAAATTAAGGTGCGGAATGACAGTTAGTGCTGTTTTTATCAGCAATCAGACCGTATTTATCAAACTTCGCTTGCGTAGTGGCTTGAATGCCGCTATCTTGCCGCTCGAATCGGACGCGGGATGGAGCAGTCTGGTAGCTCGTCGGGCTCATAACCCGAAGGTCGTAGGTTCAAATCCTGCTCCCGC
>CAJWBY010000235.1 GCA_913020705.1 uncultured Colwellia sp. | reverse complement strand
TGTGTTCTTAACTGTTTTTAAGGTTTTTGTCGGTAGTCATTTTCATTGTTTGTTCTCTTTGTATTGTATTGCATAGGGCTGTTATTACTAACGGTTTCTAAGTCGTTAGAGTTTTTTCTACCCGAGATCTATCAGCTTGAGGCTTTATTAGGTGGCGATAAGCTTATGCACCTAGAGCTCTCTTTACTGCTGAGTATCTTGGCGTGTTTTGCTTCGCAGCAATTAATTTATTTGAAGTCGCTTAGTTTGCCTTGGCGATTGCTGTTAGTGCAGGGGGTATTGATTGTGGGGCTCGTTATTGACGAGGCTCATCAGCAAATAGCATCCTCTCGACGCTTTGAGTGGCTTGATCTCTCTTATGGAGTGTTTGGTCTTGTTATCGGGGTGGTTATCTACCTGCTATTTATTACAATTCGGCGTGCGTAGAAGATAATTGTCAAAAACGCAAGTTAATGTCTTATTTGCTAGTGACAATCGTGAAACTACGGGTTAGGATTGCGCGAATTAATTGTATCAAATGATTTTTTATATTTTTTAGATTTTTTGTTCACTAGCAAGACAACGACCATTATTACGAATGACTTTAAATTGTTTTAAATTGTTTAAATTTCACTCTAGCTTCAGCCAGAGATATAGAAGGAAACCTGATAATTTAAATTTTAGTAGAATTTATTAGTAATAAGGCCTAAATATTGATAACAAGGTGTTTCAGTGCCAGTTTTAGCAAAAGATACACCTAAACCTTCATTATTCTCTCTATCCGACAGGTGTTTATCTTCGAGCTTCATCGCGTTAACTGCGGCTGCGTTTACAGGTTTTTGTTCTTTTTGCATTTAATTAGGTCCTTATTCAAGGCAGGTGTGGCACTAACTTTTTAATATCAGTATGATTGTATTTATAACTTAGAATGTTAGTAAACTAGCAGATCTGGTCTGATTTTTTTTAATGGTCCGATTACACACTAAAAAAATTTACATCAAAACCTACACTTATTCTTTAACATAACAAAAGTTATTAGAAAGAAAAAGTGGTCGGTGATGCAAGATTCGAACTTGCGACCCCTTGGACCCAAACCAAGTGCGCTACCAAGCTGCGCTAATCACCGACATATACTGCATTAAAAAACACTTTAAATATGTGTCTTTCAACGGGTGCGGATATTACCTAGTTGCCTGAGCCCCGTCAAACCTTTTTTGTAAAAAAATCACTGCTTGCTCACTTTTAAAGCAAGACGCTGGATAATCATCACATATTGCCTATAAATATAACAGCCTTGCTACTTTTAATAAATTTTATCTGAATCTATTAAGTTAACAATGGCTAAATTATACTTATAATTTTTAATCTCTTAATTTGGCCATTAATTACCTAATAAAAGTACATTTATAGGAACACTTACTATAACCGCCCTTCTTTTTATGCGAAAATGGCGTCGTTTTTCATCATTTAACTAATTTAATCGAAACTATCATGACAGCAACTCTAATCGACGGTAAAAATATTGCTCAGCAGCTTAGGCTCTCAGTAAAAGAAAAAGTAGCACTACGCATTAAAAAGGGCTTAAGACCTCCAGGGCTGGCCGTTATATTAGTAGGTTCGGATCCTGCTTCGCAAGTTTATGTAGGAAGTAAACGTAGAGCTTGTGAGGAGGTTGGCTTCTTATCGCGTTCTTATGATCTTGCACCGACGGCGACACAAGCAGAATTATTTACTTTAATTGATGAATTAAATAATGACGACAATATCGACGGAATTCTCGTACAGCTACCTTTACCAAAAGGTTTAGATGCGAATTTGATTATTGAACATATCAACCCATTAAAAGATGTTGATGGCTTCCATCCCTTCAATGTAGGGAAGTTAGCACTTCGTCAGCCTGGTTTAAGACCATGTACACCAAAAGGTATTATTAAGCTTATTGAGTCTACTGGCGTTGAACCTCATGGATTAGAGGCTGTTATTGTTGGTGCTTCAAACATTGTTGGCCGTCCTATGACGTTAGAGTTATTACTAGCAGGTTGCACCGTAACAACAACGCATCGATTTACTAAAAATCTTGAAGACAAAGTACGCAATGCTGACTTACTGGTATGTGCAGTAGGAAAACCTGAGTTCATTCCTGGTGAATGGATTAAAGAAGGCGCTATAGTGATCGATGTAGGCATTAATCGTTTAGATAATGGAAAGCTGGTTGGTGATATTGGTTTTGATATAGCGAAAACCAAAGCGGCCCATATTACACCTGTACCTGGAGGTGTTGGTCCAATGACGGTTGCGAGCTTAATTGAAAATACTTTAATTGCTTGTGAAGAATTTCATTAGAAAACAAACAAGCTCACTTATTAGTTATATAAACTAATTAAGTGAGCTTTTTTATACTATAAATTTTATTTGTATAAAGCTGGCTTTACTTTAAGTACTTTCAAATTCATCGCGATATCTTCAGCAGCAGTTTTTGGTGTGATATCTTCATCTATTTTTACTATTTTGCCTTCTTTCGATACATAAAACGTCACCCTACTCGCCATGCCCATAATATTTAAAACATCATACGCTTCAGCTGTTTTCTTGGTTGGATCACTTAACATAGGAAAGTCTGCACCCGTTTTCTTTGCAAAAGCTCTATTTTTATCTAATGGGTCAACACTGGCCATAAAATAACTAGCGTTGTATTTTCTAATCAAATGTCCCTTTTCAACTAAAGATTTACATTCGATAGTACATCCACGTGTATTTGCCATTGGATACCATGCTAATACGACTGCTTGTTTACCTTTATAATCACTCAATTGGTAATAATCACCATTAGTGGCCTGCAATTTGAAGTCTGGCGCTTGATCTCCAACTTTCAAATCCGTAGCTAACAGGCTAAAACTAGTAAATATGGCGAATAATGTACAAACTACTTTGGACGTTGTTTTCATCAGGGTTACCTTATAAAGATGAGTGTATTTCGGGTTTATTATTTAATAATTACTTTTAAATTTATCATGCATAGCTCATCGAATCCTTTTATAAAAGATTATTTAGCCATTTGTAAATTAGATACGTTTGAATACCACAAATAGTTCAGTGGGTACCATAATGACTTGAGTACATTTATTCATTAATGTTCTAATAAATGAACCGATATTATCGTTACGTATTTCAATTCTAGCTTGAATCGTCGCTGAGCATACTGTTGAATACCAATCAACACAAGAGATAGGATAAAATGGAGTTGATTTATAAAACCTAACTGAAAAATGAACGGCTTAATAAATCACGTAATAATTAACAGGCTAACATGATACAATTTTTTTAAACAAGCAATGGGAATATTCCTTTGAAAGATTGTAATCAATGTGGAAAATGTTGTATCAAATACGGCGATGGCGGCATTGAAGCTTCTGATGAAGATATTGAAATGTGGGAAATTTTCAGACCTCATATTCATCAATATGTTATCAAGGATAAAATTTGGTTTAGCCCTGAAACAGGCGAACAATTAACACAATGCCCATTTTTAGAAAAAATGCCAAACCAGTCACCTTCAGAACAAGTAAAATACACTTGTGCTATATATCTAGACCGTCCCGAAGATTGTCGCCAATACCCTAGCAATATTGCTGAAATGGTTAGGGACGAATGTGAAATGATTGAAGTGGTAGATTTGACTCATCCCAAAAAAGCACAATTTATTCTCGATGATTTAATGAGTGACAGCCGTTAGTAATTGGTAATTAATACCCTCTATTAAATAATAGCCACCTACCCTATAATTTTATTAGCTTCAATAATTAATCAATTCAACCCACTTATAACGTAATGCCAATGTGATTTATTTGCTTTGGCAATGTCTTGTTACATTGTCTTTCAAAGAAACAATTACAATACAAGGTCATTTTTGAGATGTTGAACCTACAATAAATGATGCTTATGAAAATCTATTTGGTATGTGATTATGTTTTATAAATACGCCATAAACTATCCAGTATTGAGTATTACTTTATTATTGATACTTTTTACTAGCCTTGTCTCTGCAAAAAGTAATGGGGACAATACTCATTCTAACCAAAATATAGAAGTGCGCTTTCAATCAAATATTTCTTCAGATAAAAAAGAAATCTTTCGCCAATGGATTAACCATAGTAGTGACGCATTAACCTTGGTTTATGGTGAACTACCTGTTGACCATTTCATAACCCAAATAAAGCTCAGTAAACGAGACTCTGGTGTAGTTCCATGGGGAGAAGTTAGCCGAAATACTATTCCCGAGGTGACACTTGTTGTGAATCCCAAAAGCACCCTTAATGAATTAAAAGCTGATTGGACGATATATCATGAATTTAGCCACTTACTCATACCTTATGATGCCGGTGATTCCCGCTGGTTTTCTGAAGGTCTCGCCAGTTATTATCAAAATATAATTCAAGCGCGTGCAGGTATGTTTAGTGAAAGTAAAATGTGGCAAAAGCTCTATGAAGGATTTGAACGTGGCAGAAAAGACACAAACTACAATCATCAAAAGTTAAGTTATTTGAGTGATAATATTAATCAAAATCATAGTTATATGCGCGTTTATTGGAGTGGAGCTTTATATTGGCTTAAAGCTGACATTGCTCTAAGAAAACTCGATAACGGTTATTCACTTGATAAAGCATTACATGAATTACACAAATGTTGCTTTGATCGCTATTTATCTGCAGGAGAAATTACCAAGCAACTCGACAAATTAACTAACAATAATATCTTCACTTCATTATTTACAGAATTTTCAAAAAGTTACATATTACCTAAATATATGGATGATTTACATATGTTAGGAATAGAGCAACAAGCAGGACGAGTAAAATTAAAAAATAAAGCTGAAAATAGCCATATAAGGCGCGCTATTTTTAAAGGGAAGTATGAATAAAATAGCACATGAACGTTATGCTCAAACTATTAGAAGATTATTCATTGCCAAATTATTCTTCTACAGCCTCTTCTATAGCAAGTTTACGTTGATAAACAGTATAACGCATCGCATACTTTTCAGAAAAACGATAAGCTATATAAGCAACTACAATCCACACAATGTAATTATCCGTATTGAATTTATCGGGCCAGTAACTAAACCAAAGGGCCGCTTGTACCATGTTTTTAATTGAGTCAATGATCATTGCAATTAAGGTATCAAGACTAAATAACGCAGTAATTGACTGCCAACCTGTAATGCTAAACAGAAAATTAAACACCTGAGTTAATTCAATAACAATAAAGGTTAATAACGCAATTAACCCATAAAA
>CAJWBY010000234.1 GCA_913020705.1 uncultured Colwellia sp. | reverse complement strand
ACAACCATAAGGGCAATAAAAAGAAAACTGCGTTGAGATTCCATAGTTTATTATTTCTCTTTTTTTGATGGTGGCACGGGATCTAATCCCCCCGCGTTTAATGGATGGCATTTTAGTATACGTTTGCCTGCTAACCAACAACCTTTTAACACACCAAAGCGATTAATAGCTTCAATAGCATAATAAGAGCAACTCGGATGGAATCTACAATTATTACCAAGTAACGGGCTAAGCCAGCGCTGGTAAGCTTTTACTAAAGCTATTGTTAGGTGTTGTGGCGTTGAATTATCTTTCGCCATATTTTTTCTAATTGTTTTTTTATTTCGGCATTTTCTAACTTATCAGTACCTGATTTCACCATAACAACCATATCTATATGCGGTAAGTCATGTTGATTAAGTCGGAAACTTTCTCTGATTTGACGTTTTATACGATTTCGCTGGACAGCTAATTTAACGCGTTTTTTAGCAATAGCTAAGCCTAAACGATTACGTTCATCTAAATTTGGACTAACAAGAATAGTTATGTGGCTAGAGCCGAAACGAAGAGGTTTAGAAAATACAGATTGAAAGTGACCGGGAGTCAACAAGCGTGACTCCCGATTAAATTCATAATTAACCATGATAGTTAACTGATCTCTAATTTAAAGATTAAAAAAGAGATTATGCGCTAAGGCTTTTACGGCCTTTCGCACGACGACGTGAAATTACTGCACGACCGTTTTTTGTAGCCATACGTGCACGGAAACCGTGGTTGCGTTTACGCTTTAATACACTAGGTTGAAATGTTCTTTTCATTACGCTAATCCGTCTGTTGTTGTTGCCCTGGCAAACAGCCGTATTGAGCACACTGGTTCTAAAAAAAGAGGCCGAATTTTATAGTTTGTAGTAGGGGTTGTCAACGTTTATAACAATCTATTTTAAAAAGATCCTAATGGATCTTTGAGATCTATTAATTATATCCACAGTTTTATAACATTTTTAGAAAATAAATTATCTATGGTCTAAAAATAGCAGCTAATAACTAAATAATATGTAAATAAAATTTTAGCACTTAATTAGTCTAAGAATACCATTTTACCTACTTATTAGGCGTTTTATTTATTTTATTTTCATTAAAAGGCTAACTATTTCAAAGTCAATATTGATGTTGTGGATAAGTATGGTGATAATAGGCTAATTATAAAATACCATATTTACCTACTCTCACTTTATTCGTCTTTTTCGAGATATGATAATTTATTAGAAAGTATTGTAATTTCAGGAGCACTTGGTTGGATCATACACTTTGGCAGCGATGCCTTTCAGTTCTGCAAGAAGAATTGCCTGCCCAACAATTTAGTATGTGGATTCGTCCATTACAATGCGTTGTTGCTGACAATATTATGACTTTATATGCTCCTAACCGATTTGTGCTTGATTGGGTTCGTGATAAATATGTCAATCGCATTAATGAACTTGTAACTTTACAAGAGAGTGCTAATCCTCCTTTGCTTAGGTTTGATGTAGGTAGTATTCCTAATCAAAGTACTTCACAAAATATTGTGAATACCATTCCACAGTTCACAAGTTCCAACAAAAAGTCTGTAGAACCTCAAAGTAATTTACCCAAAACTACTAATGTAAGAGTTAAATATACTTTTGATAATTTTGTAGAAGGTAAATCAAATCAATTAGCGCGAGCGGCGGCTTCTCAAGTGGCTGATAATCCTGGTTCAGCTTACAATCCATTATTTATTTATGGCGGAACTGGTCTGGGTAAAACCCATCTTTTACATGCTGTTGGTAATGGTATTTTATTAAATAAGCCCAATGCTAAAATAGCTTATATGCATTCTGAACGTTTTGTTCAAGATATGGTCCGAGCATTACAAAATAATGCAATGGAAAAGTTTAAGCATTATTACCGCAGCGTCGATGCATTACTTATAGATGACATTCAGTTCTTTGCAGGTAAAGACCGAACACAAGAAGAATTTTTCCATACGTTCAATGCTTTACTTGAAGGCAATCAACAAATTATTTTAACAAGTGATCGTTATCCTAAAGAAGTAGATGTTGAAGATCGTCTCAAGTCACGTTTTGGTTGGGGGCTAACTATCGCGATTGAACCTCCTGAATTAGAAACACGCGTTGCTATTCTTAAACGTAAAGCAGAAGAAAGTCATATTAATTTAGCTGATGAAGTTGCCTTCTTTATTGCCAAGCGTTTACGTTCTAATGTTCGTGAGTTAGAAGGGGCATTGAATCGTGTTGTCGCTAATGCTAACTTTACCGGTAGACCAATCACAATTGATTTTGTGCGTGAAGCGTTACGAGATTTACTTGCCTTACAAGACAAGTTAGTTACTATCGACAATATACAACGAACAGTAGCCGAGTATTACAAAATTAAAGTAGCAGATTTACTCTCTAAACGTAGAAATAGATCTGTTGCTAGACCTAGGCAAATTGCAATGGCATTATCTAAAGAGTTAACTAATCATAGTTTGCCAGAAATAGGGGATGCATATGGAGGGCGTGATCATACAACCGTTCTTCATGCATGTCGTAAGGTCAAAGCTCTACGCGAAGAGTCGCATGATATAAAAGAAGATTATTCTAATTTAACTAGAACACTTTCGTCATAGCTTTCGTTATAATAATAAGTAAATAAAAAAGATGGGTAGATAAATGAAGTTTTCATTAAATAGGGAATTATTACTTAAACCACTTTTATTGGTTTCAGGTGCCGTTGAACGTAAAAGTACTTTACCTATCCTTGGTAATATTCTTTTTGAAATTAGTGGGCAGTCACTTACGTTAACAGCTACTGATTTAGAACTCGAAATGGTTTCTTACACCCAAATAGATAACCAGGGTGATGACGGAAAGATTACTATACCTGCCAGAAAGCTTCTCGATATATGTAAAAGTTTACCTGATGATTCGATACTCTCATTTGAATCAACTAATGAAGCCATTACTATCAGTACTGGAAGAAGTAAATATTCTTTATCTACATTACCTGCGACAGATTTTCCAAATATAGAAGAGTGGAAAGGTGATGTTGAGTTTCAGTTATTTAAATCTGATTTATTACGATTAATAGAAAGCACTCATTTTTCTATGGCAAATCAAGATGTTAGGTACTATCTTAACGGTATGTCAATTGAAACCGAGGGTAATGAAATTAGATCTGTTGCTACAGATGGCCATCGTTTAGCCATATGTAAAATTTCATCTAATGGTTTAACATTACCTTCAAGACAAGTGATTGTTCCTCGTAAAGGCATTTTAGAAATTATCCGTTTACTTGATCCTGTAGAAGAAAATGTTCAAGTTTTTCTTGGGTCAAACCATATACGTATAATTGATACTGAATTCTCATTTACCAGTAAATTGGTTGATGGACGCTTTCCTGATTATCGTCGTGTATTACCACGTAATGGTGATAAAGTATTAAACACAAGCAAAGATAATTTGCGTCAACTTTTATCACGTGCGTCTATTTTATCTAATGATAAATTTAAAGGTGTTCGTTTAAATTTTTCTCAACATGAGTTAAAAATTACAGCGAATAATCCTGAACAAGAACAAGCAGAAGAAGTTTTAGAAATTGACTTTCCATATGAAGAAGTTGAAATTGGCTTCAACGTTAATTATGTTTTGGATGTGTTAAGTGCGATAAAAGAGCCAGAGGTTAAATTTACATTAGCTGATGCAAATAGTAGTGTAGTTATTGAAGGCGCTGAATCTAATGAAGCAATTTATGTTGTTATGCCAATGCGCTTATAAATGAGTATAGAAAAACTTACTGTTTTTGATTTTAGAAATTTAGCTTCAGACCCGATAGAATTAAACGATAATATTAATTTTATTATTGGTGATAACGGCAGTGGTAAAAGTAGTTTGTTAGAAGCTATTTTTTACTTAGGTCATGGTAAATCATTTAGAACATCGCAAGTTGAAAATTTAGTTACTCACAATAAAACAAAATTTGTTGTGAGTGCTAAAGATACAAATGCATTACAACTTGGTGTAGCTAAAGATTTTCAGACGGGTATCACAGAAATAAAAATTTCGGGCGAAAAGTATCGGCAGCTTTCACAATTAGCAAAAAATATCGCTGTGCAGGTTATTACACCTGAAAGTTTTAAACTTTTTTTTGGTGGACCTAAGCAGAGAAGACGTTTTATAGATCTAGGTTTGTTTCACGTGAAACAATCATTTTCTGATTCATGGAAAGAGTTTTCAAGAATTATAAAACAAAGAAATGCTTGTCTACGAAATAGGGTTGATAATGAAATACTCTGTTATTGGACTGATATCTTTTGTGAAGCTTCTGTTAAAGTAGCAAAGCTACGTGATGAATATATTAAAGAGCTGACTTTAGAATTGCAGCCTTGGTTAGAATTAATGTTACCAAGCTTAGCAAATGGTATTTCAATATCTTATATGCAAGGTTGGAATAGTAAAAAATCATTAAGTGATGTGTTAGCACAGAATAAAGAACGAGAAATAAAATCAGGTTTTAGTCTTTATGGGGCACAAAAGTTTGATGTTAAATTTCTAACAGGTAATGTGATAATTGATAACCAATTCTCAAGAGGACAACAAAAGTTGTTTTTACTGGCTTTAACTTTCGCTCAAGCAAAACTGATCGAAAAAGTTAAACGAGTAAAACCAATTTTATTGATTGACGATGTTGGCGCAGAACTAGACCTAAATTCTAGAACTTTACTCAATAATGCAATCGGTAAGTTAAACTGCCAAGTTATCATCACGGCAATAGATAAAACGGCAGTAGAACCATTGGTTCCAACTGATAATAATTATAAGATGTTTCACGTGAAACATGGACAGATTTCAGCAATAGGTAAATAGGCTATACGCTATGACAGTAGAAAATGAATACAGCTCAGACAGTATCAAAGTTCTAAAAGGACTTGACGCTGTACGTAAAAGACCAGGAATGTATATTGGTGACACGGATGATGGCAGTGGTTTGCATCATATGGTATTTGAAGTTTTAGATAACTCTATAGATGAAGCGTTAGCGGGTCATTGTAGCGAAATTGTCGTAAAAATTCATACGGACGGTTCTGTCTCTGTAAAAGATGATGGTCGTGGTATTCCAACAGATATTCACCCAGAAGAAGGTATTTCTGCTGCAGAAGTTATCATGACAGTACTTCATGCTGGAGGTAAATTCGGTGGTGAAGATTCCGGTTATAAAGTTTCTGGTGGCCTTCATGGTGTTGGTATTTCAGTAGTTAATGCGCTTAGTAGTAAGTTAAAACTGAATATTCGCCGCGCAGG
>CAJWBY010000233.1 GCA_913020705.1 uncultured Colwellia sp. | reverse complement strand
TTGGTCTTCTGCTAATACACTTACCGCTTCTTCACCCGGTGTTAAGTTCATGGTGGTTGTGCAACGCTCTTTAGGCGGTAAAGCATAACCTGAACAACCTAAAAACACCCCTGTTGAAGCGGTTCTAATGCCCATTTTACGAGCACAAGTAGGACAATTAATATCCGTCAATACTGGGTTATTGTTTGGCATGCCGCCTTCTTCAGATTCTTTATTAGCTAGTGCTAATTTTTTACTGAAATTTTTATAAAATTCATCTAAAACGCCTTTCCAGTCAAGTTCACCTATAGCAATAGCATCAAGTTCTTGTTCCATATTGGCGGTAAAATCATAACTCATCAGTTTTTCAAAACTAATGGATAAGCTGTCAGTGATTATTTCACCCATTTTCTCGGCATAAAAGCGCTTTTTATCTAAACGTACATAACCTCTATCTTGAATAGTTGAAATGATAGATGCATAGGTTGATGGACGACCAATAGAGCGTTTTTCTAATTCTTTAACTAACGAAGCTTCACCAAAACGAGCAGGTGGCTTAGTAAAGTGCTGAGTAGCTTCTAAATTGTCTAGTGTTAAGACTTCCCCTACAGCTAAATCAGGTAGATGTCTGTCATCACCTTTGGCAAGTTGTGGATGAACACGAGTCCAACCATCAAATTGCATTACCCGGCCCTTAGCTTTTAAATCAAAGTCAGCGGCACTGATAGTTAACGTGCTTACGGTGTAACGTGCTGCGGTCATTTGACAAGCAACAAATTGACGCCAAATTAAATCATAAAGTTTTTTAGCATCGGCATCGATACCTTCCATAAAAGCAGATTCAACTTTCACATCAGATGGACGAACAGCCTCATGCGCCTCTTGAGCACCTGACTTACTGCTATAAACTTTTGCTTTTTCTGGTAAATAGTTATCTCCAAAGTTCTTAGAAATATAGCCACGACACATTTCAACTGCATCTTTACTTAGGTTGGTTGAATCGGTACGCATATAAGTTATATGCCCCGCTTCGTATAAACGCTGAGCTAAGCCCATAGTACGTTTAACACCGAAACCGAGTTTAGTGCTCGCAGCTTGTTGCAATGTTGACGTAATAAAAGGCGCTGATGGTGTACTTTTAGATGGTTTGTCGTCTCTTTTATTAACGGTATAAGCCGAACTTTCTAAAGTTGCTAACGCTTTATTCGTGTCAGTTTCATTGGTTGGTTTAAACGCTTTACCATTTTCATGGGTGACATCTAAAGGAAAATTTAGACCTGACGCTGTTTTAGTATCAGCGCTGATTTCCCAAAATTCTTGTGGATCAAACGCTTTAATTTCACGTTCTTTTTCAACAACTAATTTTACCGCTACAGATTGAACGCGACCTGCGGATAAGCCGCGAGCAACTTTCTTCCACAACAAAGGGCTGACCATAAAGCCAACTACGCGATCAAGAAAGCGTCGAGCTTGCTGAGCATTAACACCCGGCATGCTTAATTCACCAGGAGTAGAAAATGCTTGTTGAATAGCATTTTCCGTTATTTCATTAAAAACAACACGTTTGAATTTGTTGTCATCGCCACCAATAATTTCTTTTAGGTGCCAGGCTATCGCTTCTCCCTCGCGATCCAAATCGGTCGCGAGATAGACAGTGTCGGCTGAACCGGCAAGTTTAATTAATTCAGCAACAACTTTCTCTTTACCTTCAAGAACTTGATAATTTGCTTCCCAATCATTCTCAGGATCAATTCCCATACGATTAACCAGTGCTAACTTATCACGCTTCGCTTTATATTTAGCTTTTGCTGCTGGTGCCATTTTTCTGACTTCAGCAGGAGATTTAGCTGCCACTTTTTTACCAGTACTACTGTGAGGAAGATCACGTACATGACCGACACTAGATTTCACAATAAAGTCTTTACCAAGATATTTGTTAATTGTCTTCGCTTTGGCCGGTGATTCGACAATTACAAGAGATTTTGCCATATATATACTTTCCTACGTCACTGGCTATTATTTTTTGCCAGTATAGTTACACTTTAGTAAAAGTTGTCTAAAAATTAGCCGAGCTACTCATTTTTAGCACAATTTAACCAAAAATCGTTAAAATTTGAATTACTATTAGATATATCCGTAAATAAGCAAGCTGACAAGTAATTATTTTTATTAACATCGCCTAATGAAGCTATTTTCGTTATAATGATGCCGATTTTTAAGCGTTATAACAATAAATTTTGACAAAACTAAATCGCTGACGGTAATTCAATTTATTTATTAAGTTCAATTATTCTTTATTAAGAATCTACAAGCATCTATATAAAAACAATACCCTTCGTTCGCTTTACATATAGCGTTAATTATTGGGTAAATAACTTGAGTACAAATTATATGACAACATCATGGACTAACTTACAAGAAAAATTATCTAACTGTTTATGCCCTGCAGGAAACGGTGTTTTTACCGTAAATACCGCGAAAGAGCGTAAAGAGCAATTACACCAAGCTTTATTTGGTCAATCTACCAACATTGATAATATTTGGAAAGACTCATTAAACAAGCTTCCTGACGCCTCAAACGCAGTTATTTTAGGGATAGCATCAGATTGTGGTGGCGGAATTTTACGTGGCGCGAATTGGGGACCTTTATTTGTAAGATCAACTTTACTTGAGCAACATCCTGATCTTGAAGCTTTTGATATGGGTGATATTCGTGTTATTCCTCATTTACTCCATGACAAGTATTTAAATGAAGCAACACTCTCTAACTGTAGAAAAGCGCTCTATCAAAATGAGAATAGTCCTTATGCTGTTAGCCCATTAACGATTACTGAAGATGTTTTACATGATTTCTATGCTGAATTCCCTGACAAAGGTATTTTCGGTATTGGTGGAGATCATTCAGTAAGTTACCCGCTAACCAAGGCTTACTTGCAAGCAAAGAAAAAACGTGGCATTCGTGCTGCTATCATTCATTTCGATGCACACACTGATTTATTGGTTGAGCGTTTAGGCATCGATTTATGTTTCGGTTCTTGGTGCACACATATTCTTGATGACTTACATGAGAAACATCATTTAATTCAAGTAGGTATTCGTTCAAGCGGCCGCCCTAAATCTCATTGGGAGAGTACTTTCGGTGTGAGACAGCATTGGGCACATGAGCTACGAGAACATGGTGTAGAAAAAATCATAGAAAATATTTTTGCTCAATTAAAAGATGAAAACATTGACGAGCTTTATGTTAGCTTCGATATTGATGCTTTAGACGAAAGTGTTGCTTCAGCGACAGGCACTCCTGAACCTGATGGTATGTTTCTCAATGAAACTATGGAAATATTACGTGCATTAGCGGCGAAATATCGTATCACTGGCGCTGATATGATGGAAATCGCACCTTTCACTGATAGTTCGGGTTTAGGTCAAGTGAGTCGTGATAAAACATTAGCGGCGGGTGCTGAGATATCAGCATTTTTGTTAACTGAGATGGCTAAGTAGCTATATAAAATCAGTAGTTAAAAAGCCGCTTAATTAAGCGGCTTTTTTGTATCTAACTAATCATCAATTTTCATTAGAACAATCACCAATAAGACCAAATGGACCGCTAAGACCAATTCCTGAGGTTGGAGGTGTAGTATTCTCAACTAAAACATCTGATGCCAACACGGGTAAAGTAAAGCGAGTCTGTGATGAATTTTCTGTGCCATTAACCTTAGTGCTAACGATAAGGTTTACATCCACCCAAGTTCCAAAACTTTGCGCATAGCGAATATCTATAATTGCCTGGCCAAACTCATCTGTTGTGACTTCTCCCAACGCTGAAACGATATTACCTGGAGTTAAACGTCCATTACTATTAATATCTTCTCCAACATCTAATATACCATCTTTATTTACATCTTCATTAGGACAAGGAGGAATTGTAGAATAGCTTGGAGCCCATGAAAGAAAGTCGCCATTTTCATCTAAAATCTTCACCCACGTTCCTTTATAATAATCACTTGGGATTGCAGAAACAGTTAAAACCACACCTTCTCTTGGAGTAGAGTCGACATCGGTAACAAATGCAGAATATTGCTTATTATAAGTTGTAATATCCGGCTCAATTAATTCATTACCTGTTCCTAAAGAAATAAACAATTCCCTTTCAGCTACAGTTAACTCAACGATATTAAACAAGGTTGGGAATTCTTGTACTGTGGCCTTAATCGAAACACCATTTTGAGCTGAGGATGTATTAGATGTATAAACCGTACTTGCACTACCAATACTATCAGTTACTGCTGTAGCAGGTAATATATTTCCGCCATTAGTGTCAGTTAATGTGAACTCAATTGTCTTTCCTTTCACTAAATTACCATTAATGTCTTTCGCTACAACTGAGATTGTAGAGGTATCCCCATTTGGCGCTATAGAGCTAGGTGATGCTTGTGCTACAAGTGTATGAATAGTTTCCGCTACAAATTCGAATTCTAACTGGTTATTAAGGGTCGTGCCTCCTTCACTGCCGGTAACTGTAATTAAAGCCTTTCCTGCGTTAGTAGAACTAATGCTTGTTGACGCTTTTCCGTTTAGAATTGTCGCAGAATTAGCAGTTAAAGTTCCCCTTGTAGAAGTAAAACTAACAACCGTACCATCAGCTATTGGAACGTTTGATTGCAACCACGTAAGTTCGATTGTAGCTGTATTAGATAGCAGAACATCAGGCAAAATATTTATTTCAGGATTAACAGATTGTTGACCGTTATTGAAAGTACTAAATAGGAAAGAGTCCGCTTGAACAGTTACATCATGTGACTCAACAACCCCTACCGCTTTAATAATTATCGAATTACCTCCTCCCGACGTACCCAGAACAGAAAAGGTTGCTTGGCCTGTGATATCTGTGGTAACAGTATTGACAATATTTATATCGGCGACTGCTCCGATGGCTGTGTCAGAAAGAGAAATATCCACAACAACATTAGGAATACCTTCACCTTCAGAATTCATCACTTGAATGAAAAAGGTATTTTCATCATTAATGGCTAATGTCGATGAACCTGTAAGATTAATAGTTGTGCCAGTCACATGAACATCAACTGTATCCATCACTTGCCCATTTTGAGATGTTATAGTTATTACTCGATTAGTAGGTTCATTATTTGTTTTCAATATTGCTGTAGCTTGCCCATCGGCGCCAGTAATCGAGTTTACAATTTCAATTTGACCTGAACTTGCACTAAAAGTAACCGTTACTCCCTCAACAAGATTATTATTATTATCTTTGGCGATACTTGTTAAAATTACTTCATCAATGCCACTCGATGCAATTTGCTGGCTACTTGCAAATAAAC
>CAJWBY010000232.1 GCA_913020705.1 uncultured Colwellia sp. | reverse complement strand
CATGAAAAAGAATTAATAGGTTTAGAGCAAATAAAACAAGTCGTCGCACTAGAAAAAACTATTGCACATAGCAGGCTGAAAGAAACTCAACTCAGCAAAGTTAAGAATCAAATATCCCAATTACAGTTACCTACCGACATTTCATCCTCTGCACTATTAAAGGCTTGGCAGGGTTTACTTAATAGTGAAAATGCCAGCCAGTCAGAGAATTATAGAAACGTTTATGGTCAAAGCTTATCATTAAGAGAACGTATAGCCGCATTCAGTGGTTTAACGAGAACAAGTGATGCAACAGCCTTTTATTTAGCGGAAGCAAGCAGTCAAAGTATTCCCGATTTATTAGAATATTTAAAACGTATTGAATCTATAAGTATGCAAATTATTACTAATGGGTTCGATGCCGAGAGTTACACGTTAGTTGTTTCACTTGATAAACGTATTGATGAGCTACAAATGCAACTTGATAAAACGACCTTACAACTAAACCGCGTAGCTGAAGGCGGATTATCTTTGTATTTATCCAAATACAGCAGCTTTACCAAACAACTCGACAAATATCAGCAAACTTTACACCAACAAATGATTGACCCTGATGAAATTTCTTTAAGTACAAATCAACAAACTCAACTGGCGAATAGCGTTTATCAGCAGGTGGAAGATCTATTAAAAATTAGTGATGATTTATTATCTACGAGAATTAGTAGTTTAACTGATACAAGTGAACAAACGCTTTGGGTGTTAGCAATCGTTCTAATCTTGGTGATTCTGATTATAAGTTATCTATTAATGGGAATTTATTACTCATTAATTGATAATGTGAATGCAATTAATGAGGCTGCTACTTCTTTAGGTGAAGGTGATTTTTCTCATCAACTCATTATCAATTCATCTGATGAGCTTGGAGATATAGCGAATAATTTCAGCCAAATGCAGCAAAAAATTCATCAACTGCTCTTTATCTTTAGTGGTGACATTAATAAATTACGAGATTCTGCTAATAACATTCATCAACTTACAGACCATATGGAACAGAGTATTGCAAAACAACAGCAAAATACTCACAGTGTTGTTCAGTCTATTAATGAAGTCAGTGGTTCTGTTCAGGTTATCTCCGATAGCACCGCTGCAACACAGCAATTAACTGAACAAACAAGCGAACATGCAAATCAAGGACGTAGTATTATCAGTGATACCGCTCAAGCTATTAATAGCATCTCAGAAGAAGTGAATACATCTGCAGGTATTATTGACGAGTTAGCAGGTTATAGTAATGATATTGGCCAATTTGTTAATGTCATTAAAGAAATAGCGGATCAAACTAATTTGTTAGCGTTAAATGCTGCAATTGAAGCTGCTCGTGCAGGAGAACAAGGTCGTGGTTTTGCTGTTGTAGCTGATGAAGTAAGAACGTTAGCAAGCCGTACTCAGGATTCAACAGCAGAAATACAACGTATAATTGCTTTGTTGCAATCTGGAACAAGTAAGTCAGTTGAGGCTATGCATCAAGGTGTTGCAATGGCAGAGCAGGGGGTGGAAAAAACATCATTGGTCAACAAGACCTTTTCAGAGGTTACTAATAATGTTGACGAAATTGTTGGTGCTACATCACAAATATCTACTGCAGTAAATCAACAAGGCGCTATGGTGAAAGAAATGGCTCAAAATACAGAGAGTATTTCACAAGGTGCCGATCAAATTATGCAATCAGCCAAAGATGCCGCTAGCGCCGGAGAAAATTTATTAAGCTTGGCTGACCACTTGTCTCAGCAACTATCGCAATTTAAACTTGAACACTTATCGAAATAAAGTGACTGTTACAACAAATAAGGTATTATTACCCGTCAAACCAATGTGTTCATAAATTAAGTAGATTTTCCTGAATGAATAAAGTGTTAGCGGGTATTCCTCTTTTATCTGAAAATATTACTGTGCTGTCAAGCGCAAAAGAATATGCCAGTGCTCTAATTCGATTAATCGAACATGCTCAGTCACGTATTTATATAACCGCATTATATTTACAAAATGATGATGCCGGTCAACAAATCTTAAATGCATTGCACCAAGCAAAGCAAAAGAACCCTAAAGTCGATATTAAAGTATTCGTTGATTTTCATCGTGCTCAACGTGGTTTGATTGGTGATAAGACAGGGCAAGGTAATCGTGATTTCTACCTTGATTTAGCCTCAAAATATAGTGAAATCATTGGCATTTATGGTGTACCTGTTAAGCGCAAAGAGCTTATGGGGGTTTGGCACTTTAAAGGAATGGTTTTTGACAATACTCTGCTTTATACCGGTGCTAGTATTAATGATATTTATCTACACCAACATGACAAATATCGTTTAGATCGATATTACCAAATTGAATCACCTGAATTATGTGAAAGTTTTTGTCAATTCCTCCAGCAAACATTTGTGAAAAGCGAATTTGCACCACAATTGAATATTGATCACTTACCTAATAATCTTCAAATAAAAGAGAAAATTGCAAAGCTAAAAGCAAAATTAAAAGAAGCTCGTTTTAATTATTATGCTCAACAATTTGATTCGTCAACAGAAGCGTTATCGGTTTTACCGCTCATTGGTTTTGGTCGGAGAAAGAATCAACTAAATGAAACGATACGTGAAACAATTAGTTTAGCGAAGCACAACTTAGTACTTTTTACGCCTTATTTTAATTTACCTAAACCGGTCATGAGAGATGTTCGTTCTGCGTTAAAACGCGGAGTTGAGGTGACTATAATTATTGGCGATAAAAAAGCTAATGATTTTTTCATTGCTGATCAGGATAAGTTTTCTATGATAGGGATTATTCCTTATATTTATGAAGCATTACTCAAAACATTCTTGAAAAGACAGCAAAAATACATTGATAATAATCAGCTTAAAGTTCGCTTATGGCAACACGATAGCAATAGTTTTCATTTAAAAGGTATTGTTGCCGATGAGCGTCGACATATATTGACGGGCAATAATCTTAACCCACGAGCTTGGGGCTTAGATCTAGAAAATGGCTTGTTGATTGATGATGTAAAGCAAAAATTACTGCCAACATTAAATAAAGAATTGGCTGAAATTAATAAACATACACAATTGATCACCAGTTACTTACAACTTGAGTCACAGAATCAGTATCCAGAAAAACCTAAAAAGTTATTGAAAAAATTAAGAATGGCTCAAATTGATCGGTTACTCAAAAGATTTTTATAAATACTGATAGATTTTACTTCTCTAAGTCTGTGGAGTATAAATTTTATCTGCGGTATTAAATAACATCCACGACGTTAATACATATTTGTCAGATGATACCGGTACATTGCCTCGGTGAGTGTGAGTAAACCCACACGGGGCAATTACCATTGATCCAGCCTTAGGCTTAATACTTTTCTCTTGATAGAAAAAATCAGTTTCACCACCTTCCTCAACATCATTCAAATAAATAAGAAAAAGCAAATTTCTGTGTAGGGCATCATTTGCTCCAGTTTGTGGAAATATTTCAGAATGCCAGTAATTATAATTTCCTTTGCCTTGTAAATATTTTTGCGCATTAATAGGCGCGAGTCTAAATAAATACTGTATAAGGTTTTTTAAATTAGGTTTACCTACTTCTTCAAAATTTTCAGCCGTTAATTGAACGGGTTGTTTGGTTATTGGATGTTGAACCGTTAAGGCAATACCACTTATCAAACTAAAATAATATTTGTTTACATATTCGATAATATGAGTAATGCACGTCTGTAAAATAGTTTGTAATGCAGGCTGAAATTCTGCATGTTGATTTAAATAAATGTCTTGGCTAAGTTTTTTACTTACATCAATTCCGCCGCCTGTACGGCCTTGATTTTTATAAGGGCTTTGCTCAAAATCTTGTATAAATTTTTTACAAAATTCTTGAGAAAGGGCATTTGGGTATATTTCAATAAAGTCGGTCATAGTTTTGATAAGTATCAATAATTCTTAAGTATGAAAATACCATAGCAATACTTTATATTCTATTAACTTTAACCGTACACTTCACCATAATGAAAAAAGATGTAAAATAACACGATTTGAAATGAGTGGTATATTGTAATGTTCAGTGAAAAGTTAATGCCTCGATTTAGTGATACCGATGCACTAGGTCATATAAATAATACGTTATTGCCTGTTTGGTTTGAAGGCGCTAGAGATCCAGTCTTCCGGTTTTTTATGCCTGATCTTAATACGAATAACTGGCAATTAATTCTCGCTAAAATTGATGTCGAATTTCATGCCCAGCTTTATTACGCCCAAGAAATTGAGGTGCGAACGTATATTGGTCGAATTGGTGGTTCATCGTTTACGGTTTATCAGGAAGCTTGGCAGAGAAACACCAAATGTGCTTCAGGAACAGCTGTAATGGTGCACTTTTGTTTTGAAAATCAATCATCTTTAAAGATACCTGAAGATATAAAAGAGCTAATGGCGGCACACCTTTTTTCTGCTGAATAATTATTGAAAAAAATAATAAAAAAAAGTTTGAAAATGCACGGAAACTCGAAGAATATTTTTACTCATAGTGGTAGAATAATTGCCACTTTTTAAAATTGCATCGATAAATAAATTACTATTTGTCGATATCGTAAATCAGTAAATAAAAAATTTACGCACATAGATAGGATTTTTTCATGGCCGGTGTTAACAAAGTAATCATTTTAGGTAATTTAGGTAAAGATCCAGAAGTACGTTTTATGCCTAACGGTGGCGGAGTTGCTAACCTTACTATTGCAACTTCCGAAACCTGGAAAGATAAACAAACTGGCGAGCAGAAAGAAAAGACAGAATGGCATCGTGTTGTTATGTTTGGAAAATTAGCTGAAATTGCTGGTGAATACCTGAAAAAAGGTTCAAAAGTTTACATTGAAGGTTCATTACAAACACGTAAGTGGACAAATCAGCAAGGCCAAGACCAATATACAACTGAGATTGTTGTTCAAGGTTTTAATGGTACTATGCAAATGTTAGATTCTCGTGGTCAAGGCGCTGGCGGCCAATCAGGCGGTTTCTCAGGTCAAGGACAAGCACCACAGCAACAAGGTGGATTTTCAGGACAAGCTGCACAGCAGGCTCCTCAGCAGCAGGGTGGTTATTCTCAACCTGCTCCACAGCAAAATCAACAGCAAGCTTATAAACCAGCTCAGCAATCTGGTGGTTTCTCTGGACAAAATCAGCAGCCAGCACAACAGCAGGGCGGTTATGCTCAGCAAGCACCACAACAGCAAGGTGGCTTTCAGCAGCAAAATCAATCTGCGCCTAAAGTTAACCCTCAAGAGCCTACTATTGATTTTGACGACGACATTCCGTTTTAGGCTCCGGGTTACTATTTTTGTAAAGACATAGTAACGTCAATAATATAA
>CAJWBY010000231.1 GCA_913020705.1 uncultured Colwellia sp. | reverse complement strand
TCATACTCTGTCATCCATTCGGTGAAAATTTCCTGATTGTTGGAAGATGGGTTCAAATAATAACTCGATAAATTACAATACGCCGTTTAATAACGGTCTTGTTCTTGTTCCGTTAATTCTATCGAGTTATTCATCTCAATACCAATTCAATCTAATACTTTATAGACGAGTAATTAAGACTAGCTTAATGACATCACAACTTTCTCTGACTTCAACTTTTGCGATAAAGTAATCACTAATGCCACAGTCATTGCTATCGTTATTGCTGTAGTGCTCGCTAGAACAGCCCAATCAACAGGTAAACCTTTGAATACATCTTCCATCAACATTGATTGTCCTGAAATCGGTAACCAATTTACCCAAGCAGGTTTATCATCAATCATCATAATCGCCATTGGCACCATAGCCGGTAACATAATTAACATTGAAACCGTTGACTGTGCTTCTTTGAAGCTTTTCGCTTGAAAAGAGAAAAACAACTGTAAAGCCGTAGCAAAGAAACATAAGGGTACAAGTAATATTAATAAAGCAGCAATGCTAAAAGCATTTAAACTGAAGGTTGCACCTATTTTTGATAAGTCGATAAACCCTACTGAAATAGTGGTTAAGGCCAACATTATAACGATGGACAATACAGAAATAGAACTCGCACAGGTCATTTTAGCAAGCACTATTTTAAGTGTGCTGACTGGCTGACATAGAAGCATCTCTAATACATTACGCTCACGCTCACCTGCACTTGAATCAATCGCAATTGAAAGTCCTGAAACAAACGCCCCCATTAAAAGATACATACCTAAAAACATAGACACCATCACGGCATTACTTGTAGGTAGCGCAGTATCTTGCTCTTGCAAAATAATAGGTTGTAATAAGTTAATATCGACACCTCTTACTAATAAGCGCTTATAACCAATACTTTGTGAGTAACCTCTTACCGTTTCTCTCACACGACGTATAGGTGCACTTGATGATTTTTTGCCGTAATCTGCACGTAATACAACGTCTATCGCTTTACCTTCTGACATTTTTTCAGCGAAGTCTTTTGGAATATCAACTTCAATACTACGCTCCTCCCATGCATATTTGTCATCTTCAGGCACATTAGCAAATTGTAGGATATTATTTTCTTCAAATGTCTCTATTAATTTTGGTGCATATTCAGCGCCAGTGAATTGCACATAGATAGGTGGGTTACCTACACTTTCGGTAATCATAACTTTCGATATAACCATGATCATTACAGGAGCAAGTAATCCCATGCTCAAGGCAACCATCAAGGCTCGTTTATCTCGAAACGCTTCTCTTAATTCTTTAAGTAATAATGCTTTAAACTGGATCATGCTGCTACTCCTTCATCTGAACCAATTAACTTAACAAAGGCATCTTCTAATAATTTTTCTCCAGCAAGATCACATAGTTCTTGAGGAGTGCCTTGTGCAGCTAATTTACCATTGGAAACAATAATCACTCGGTCACATAACGCAGCAACTTCTTGCATTACGTGTGACGAAAATAAAATACAATGACCTTTTGCTTTGAATTTTGCTAAATGGTTACGTAAAACGCGTGTGCTCATTACATCAAGACCACGAGTAGGTTCATCAAGTACAAAGTTTTTTGGCTGATGCACCAAAGCTTGAGCTAACGTCACTTTCATACGCTGCCCTTGTGAAAAACCGACCGTTTTACGGTGAGCTAATTCTTCCATTTCTAAATCTTTAAAAACTTGTGCTATTGCCGCCTTTTTCTTAGCGCCTTGCATACCATGAAGACTCGCAAAGTAGTCAACTTGCTCATAAGCCGTTAAACGCTCATATAAGCCAAATTTGTCAGGGAATATACCTAATTGCTTACGCACAGCTAATGGATCTTCTAACACATTAATACCATCAACCATTACCGAGCCTTCATCTGCTTTAAGTAAGCCATAAAGTGTACGTAAACACGTGGTTTTTCCTGCGCCATTAGGACCTAAAATCCCGGTAATTTCTCCATCATTCGCTTTAAACGACATTCCATCTAGGGCTTTTACAGTATTCTTTTTATCGACAAAACTTTTATGTAAGTTATTAACTTCAATCATGATGATATCCTTATAGGTTGCCGTTTAAGTGTGTCATAAAGGTTTCGCTTTTTAGCTCAGTTAAGCATGACTCGTCTAATCCTTTAGGATCAAGTGTTTCTAAAAACTCATTAACAATATCAATTCCACAAGGTGTTGAAGCAACAATATGCGCATTGTTCTTTGAGATGATGTGATGATTATTAGGTAGCGTTAACGCTGATTTGTCACCATTACTTGGTGGCGTTACTGGATCTAAATTACCTGATAAAATAAGCGTTGGAATATTTGTAGTTACACTGTTATAAAATGCTTCATCAACAGAATATTTTGGCCATAACGGACAAGCTTGCAACCAAGGTTTATGACTATCATTGCCACCAAAATCATTATCAGCGTCCGCGGTAAACATCTCAGCTGTAACCTTAGGGATATCTTCATTACAAACAATATTCAAGGTTAAACCTACATACATTCCCAAGCCACCTTCAGACATTGCAATTAAACCAATAAGTGGCTGATAATTTCCTAAAAATGCTTGATGAATAATAAGAGGTACTAAACCACGTGTGCTCATTGAATATAATTGCAAACGTAAGTTATTGATGAATTTACTTTTGCTTAATACAAAGTTAGTTTTTGTACCTAAACGTGGATGCGCAATTTCAAGTTTAACCGGTGCTTTTTCTAATCGAGCAATTACCGCTTTAAATTCGTCAGCTAACTCAGGGTAAGCTGCTTTACAATGATCATCTTGCATGCAAGTTTCGAGTAATAAATTAAATGAACGTGCAGAGCTTTGACCAAAGGTACCAATAGGCACTTCAATCGGCCCAACACTATCGAGCACAACACTTTTTAGTGAATCAGGAAACATGCGCATATAAACTAAACCTGCACGTGTTCCATACGAGCCACCATAGATATGAATTTTTTCATGACCTAATGCACTTCTAACCGCATCAAAATCTCGAATCGCATTCTCAGAATTGTATTGACTTAAGTCACCTGTAAACTGTGCTAAACAATCTTTAATTTCTTGTTCTGAAAAGTCTTCAGGAATAATGTCGTAAGCATTTCGAGTGGAATTATCATCACACTGTAGTGGATGAGATTTACCCGTACCACGTTGGTCCACTAAAATAATATCATGAGACTTTCTGATTTCATTAAACGTTGTAAATATATGGGCGGCTAATTCTACAGAAGCTTGCCCGGGGCCGCCCGCTAAAAACATTAATGGTGTTTTATTTTGGCTTTTATCAATTGCAGGCAACACAGCAAAGTTAACACTAATTTTTTCACCGTCAGCTAAAGTATAGTTTTCAGGTACAAGCAGTTTGCCACACTGCACTTGCGATTTAATGCCTTTTAAGTGGCAATTTCCTAAAGTAAGGACTTCATCATTATTTTTTTGTTCATCTGCATTATCTGCCAACAGCATCGAACTAAAACTAAGTAAGCTAATTGCTAAAAGGCTTTGCCATTTTGTTATCATTATTTTATTCCTTTTGAAATATCGAACACATAGTCGCAAGATTAAGTGTTTTATTACAATTTATTTGAAATAAATCAATATTAATTTTAATGACTGATAAACAAGAGTTATTAATAATAAGTTTTATGGAAGGACATATAAAAATAATTTTATCTAAACAGAACGCTGTAAAAGCAAAAAGCCGAATAACAATAAATGCTATCCGGCTTTATATTCTAGAGAAAACTGTTTTTAAGTATTATGAGAACTGGTTAGAAGTGTTGTTCGCTCCACCTGCTTTAAGGGCGTTCTCACCAGCAAAGTATTCTTTGTGGTCATCACCCATGTCAGAACCTGACATGTTTTGATGTTTAACACAGGCGATACCTTGACGAATTTCTTTACGTTGTACACCTTCAACATAACCCAACATTCCTTGGTCACCGAAGTATTCTTTAGCAAGGTTATCAGTAGATAACGCAGCCGTATGGTAAGTAGGCAATGTAATTAAGTGATGGAATATGTTTGCTTCACGTGCTGTATCTGATTGGAAACTACGAATTTTATCATCAGCTCTTGCCGCCAATTCTGTTGTGTCGTAATCAACATTCATTAAATCTGCACGAACATAATTAGATACATCTTCACCTGCAGCTTCCATTGCATCAAAAGCTTGTTGACGGAAGTTTAATGTCCAGTTAAATGATGGGCTGTTGTTATAAACAAGCTTAGCATTCGGGATTTCTTTACGAACTTCGTTCATCATTGCCGCGATATCTGCAACATTCGGTGTTGCGGTTTCTATCCAAAGCAAATCAGCGCCAGCTTTAATCGCTTCGATGCTATCAAATACACAACGTTCTTCGCCTGTACCTTGACGGAATTGATATAAACCTGAAGGTAAACGCTTAGGGCGAACTAACTTACCGTTGCGATTAAAACATACATCGCCTTCAGCCATATCGCTTACGTCAATTTCTTCAACGTCTAAGAATGAGTTATAAATGTCACCTTGATCGCCAGGCTCTTTAACAACTGCGATTTCTTTTGTAAGACCGGCACCTTCAGAATCTGTTCGAGAAACGATAATACCGTTGTCGATACCTAGTTCTAAGAATGCATGACGTAAAGCACGAATTTTTGAATGAAAATCAGCATGAGGAACTGTTACTTTACCGTCTTGATGGCCACATTGCTTCTCATCAGCAACTTGGTTTTCAATTTGTAGCGCACAAGCGCCAGCTTCAATCATTTGCTTAGCCATTAGGTAAGTTGCTTCAGCGTTACCAAAACCAGCATCGATATCGGCAATGATTGGTACAACGTGAGTAACGTGGTTATCAATTTTGAACTGGATAGCAGCTTTATCGCCGTCACTTGCTGCGTCTAACTCGCGGAAAAGACCGCCAAGTTCACGTGCATCAGCTTGACGTAAAAAGGTATATAGCTCTGCAACTAAAGAAGCAACAGAAGTTTTTTCGTGCATAGATTGATCAGGAAGAGGTCCAAATTCGCTTCGAAGTGCAGCAACCATCCAACCTGAAAGGTACAAGTAGCGGCGATCTGTCTGACCATCGAAATGCTTCTTAATTGAAATCATTTTTTGTTGGCCAATAAAACCGTGCCAGCAACCTAAAGATTGAGTGTACTTAGAGCTATCAGCATCAAAAGCTTCCATATCTCTGCGCATAATGTCTGCAGTATATTGAGCAATTTCTAAGCCTGTTTTGAATCTGTTCTGTGTACGCATACGAGCAACTGATTCTGGGTTTATAGTATCCCAAGAGTTACCTGCATTGGCTTTAATCGCTTGAACTGCTTCTATTGCACTTTGATAATTAGACATA
>CAJWBY010000230.1 GCA_913020705.1 uncultured Colwellia sp. | reverse complement strand
GTGCGATGGCAATTGTTAAATCTGGTCCAATTCCAGCAGGTTCACCAGGAGTAATTGCAATACGCTTTGTCATTATTGGCTATCTCGCTCAAAAACTTCAACATAGGCTTCATCACGAAGTTCTTTTATCCAACGCGCACTTTCTAGTCCAAACTTTCGATTAAAAAGAATTCTATATGCCTTACTTTCATTCATTTGTTTGGTGGCATCAAGCATTCTTCGACCAGTAAGTTGAACTAAATGCCAGCCAAATGAAGATCTAAAAGGCTTATGCATTTCATCTACTTTCAAACGTGCTAGTGCATCCCTAAAAGCAGGGTCATACGATTCTGGGTCTGCCCACCCCAGATTTCCACCTCTTATTGACGTGGGTCCTTCAGAATGCTCTTTTGCTAAATCCGCGAAGTCTGCCTCTCCCGCGTTAATTTGATCCATAAAGCCTTGCAACATTGACTCAGCCTTAGCTTCACTTAAAATAATTGATGGTTCAATTAATATATGACGTGATTTAGACTCTTCTACTTCAACTATTTCGCGACCTCGAACATCTAGAATTTTTACAATACTAAAACCTAAACCTGTACGAATAGGTCCTAAGATAGATTCTTTTTTCTCTCCTTCAATGATTGAGGAAAATAACGTCGGTAATTCATTGATATTCTTCCAACCTAAATCCCCGCCTTGTAGTGCATTCGCACCACCTGAAGAAGCAATAGCTATTCTCGCAAAATCACTACCGCTGTTTAGTAATTCAATTACTTTTTCAGCACGCGTTTTTGAAGCATTGATATCATCTTGCGTTGCATCAGTTGGAAATTCAATAAGTATGTGCCCTAAACGATATTCCACATCATTATTAGTTTGCTCTTTCATTGTAGAAATTAAATTTGCCACCTCTTGTGGTGAAACATAAATACGACGACTAACACTACTACGACGTACTTCTCCTGAAATAAGTTCGGTTCTTACCAGTTCACGATATTTATCGTAATTGGTACCATCTTTAACTATTTCTTGACGAAATTGTTCTAAACTTTGCTTATTACCTTCCGCCATATTAGTGATTGTGTCATCAAGCTGAGCATCACTCACTTTTACGCCCATACGTTCGCCAAGCTGAGTAATAATGCTATCGTTTATCAACTTATCAATAACCTGAGTTCTCAGCGCTTTGTCTGATGGTAAGCTTTGTCCTTTCGATGCGGCCTCTTCTTTAATCGTTTTTAATAAGTCTGCTATCTCAGACTCTAAAACAACACCACTATCTACAATAGCGGAGACCCTATCAAGTTCAATTTGTTCTGCATATACTGGAAAAAGAGAAGTTACTGCAAAAGCGCTTGTAAAAAGTAAAAATTTCAATGATTTTTTCATGTATCGTCTATTTCTTATATTTAATTATTGAGAAAGTAAGGCCGTTTGTAGCCAAATATACTTGAGTTGAACATATCTGTAATGTCCTTTGTTCTCATGCTAAACCTTAGCATGAAACCACTATCAAATTCATCGCGATTTTGATTATTACCTGATGATTCATCAAAGTTTGCAGTGATATGACGATGGTAAGCAAAACTAACTGACCAGCAACAGCTTTGGTACTGTAAACCTGCATAACTTTCTATGCTTCTATTTTGTTGTAAATCTTGAGTTATTCTAGAAATAAGTTTCCAATTTTTATTTATTCTCACACTCCCCGCCAAAGATAATTGTTCTAATGTTATACCTGAGACATCACGAGTATATCGATGGTTCAATTGAATTGTTTGATTTTCCCCAAAAAGATAGTCGACACTGGTTTGGCTCTTGTTGGTAAAGTCATCTTCTGTATTATATTGGATGTCACTACTAAACTGCCAATTTCTATTTATACGGGCGTAAACCTCTAGTGCAAGTGCAGATACATCTGCCGCAATGCCTTGGTTTTGATCTATGGTAAAATTACTTTCATTAAGATAAACGATGCGACCTAAACTCAACCGAAACTGTTCTTGGTTAGCACTATCTAAAAATCGACTTGTCACCCCCCAAGAGTATTGATTAGCTTGAGCCACCCTATCTAAACCACTAAAGCGCCGGTCACGAAAGAGACCATTATAATCATCTTGTAATGTTGTCGTATCGTAAACACCGATATTACTCTGATCTTTCTCAGGAATGTATAAATACTGAACTTGAGGCTCTAAAGTTTGTGTAAAACCAGTTCCCCAAAAGCTTGCTTGTCGGTCAAAATTAACTCCACCATGCAAACGTGCTTTAGGTAAGGTTCTACTCACGTTTTCTTCAAGTTCACTTCCTACAGGAATATTATCTTGCTCATAATGTGTTTGTAATACTTTAAATTCAGAATTTAAAAACCATGCTGGCGTAGCCATAGGGAATGTGAAACCCGCTTCGACATGATAGCGCTTAGCTGTTGGCAAGGTTTTGTCTGCAGTTTCAAAGTTGGTGATTTCAGAATACACATCAAAGAGGCCATCCAAAAAGTTAATCTTTTGATGACTATTGAGTTCAAGTTGTGCAAGCGCTTTATAGTTAGTTTTATTGTCGCCTAACACTTCAAAATCTTGTAATTTAATCTTAGCTTGCCAACTATCAGCGAAGTAGGCAAGTTCACCTGTTTGGTATAAATAAGCATCATTATCATTGTAATGATTGCTCCCAACATCAACTAAATAATTGTCATCACTTATAGTGGTGTAATCAATATAGAGTCTAAATTTTTCAGAAAATGTACCAATATGTTGCATTCGAAATAGATAGCGAGCATCTGTATTATTCAGCAGTTCATTGTCTTGGTCTAAATATTCAAGATCAAATTGTCCTTGCTGTTCTTCGTATAGATATCGAAATTCTGTCATTAACTGACTACCGCGCTTTGACATATATTTCGGCGTAAATGTTGCGTCCATATTAGGCGAAATATTCCAATAATATGGAATTGATGCGGTGAAGCCTGATTTACTTGATTTATCCATTTCGGGGTATAAAAAACCAGATTGTCTTTCATCACCAATTGGGATCGTAAAATACGGAAGATACAAAACTGGCACATCAAATACAGAAAACCTTGCATGATAAGCTTCTAGATATTTTTCGGATTTTGAGATGTTAATTTCACTGGCATTGAGTTGCCAATCGGGTGAAGAACCATAACAAGTGGTGAAAGATGAATCGACTAATGACAATGTCCCCTTCTTAGAAACAGCAATTTTTCCAGCACCTCCGTGCCCAGCCATGCCAACAAGTTGATATTGAGTATTTTTCAGTGTCGTCGCGTTTAATGCATCGCTGATACTTAACGCTTCAGCAAAAATATCAATGCCTTTATTTTGGAAATGGATATCTCCTGTTGCATTGATTGATGAGTTTTCTCTATTTAACTCAACCTCATTGGCAAGAATAGTCTGTTGGTTATTTAACAACATGACATTACCGGTAAATTTGGCAACTTTATTTTTATTAATACCCGATTTATCTGCCAAAATAGTAATTGCTTTACTATTTTCAATAGATTGTGGCTCGGTTAATTGAGGATATGTTGGAATAGGGCATTGAGCCATATCATCAAAACTAGCAGTACCTTGTTGAGCATAACTATATTTAGCTATTGATAAACAAGAAATTATTAAAATTAAATGACGCGGAAATGACATTAAAAGTCCGAAAGATAAATGAATAAAGCAATATAAATAAAAGCGAGCAACATTTTATACTCAAACACTTAGATAATATAGCAATTTTCTTTAGGGTGCTAATTCGGTATATTGGCGATACTTATGGGTATTGCTGTTTAATACACATAATAAAGATCACTGTTTATTTATTTACTTGAGGAATAGAAAACTTGCCAAGCTCTCGAATTCAAATGTTACATCAATGGCTGATTCAACATTTTTCAGACGATAACATTCAACTAACACCATTGACTGGTGATGCTGGATTTCGTTGTTATTATCGTTTTTTCCACAAAGGAAATTCATTCATTGCTGTAGATGCTCCGGCTGAAAAATCAAATAATGATGCTTTTGTTTTCATGCAAGAAAGCCTCATGAAACAAAATATATTAGTGCCAGAAATTGTTGCTGTTGATTTATCATTAGGTTTCTTTTGCTTAGCTGATTTTGGTGAAACACTGTTAGCTGATATTTTAACCTCAGAAAACATGTCGATGATTTATCAAAAAGCCATTGAAATATTACCAACTATTCAATCAGCTTTATCTAAAAGCACAGCAGAAATTCCACATTATGATAACGCTTTTGTTGAACTTGAACTCAATATTTTTCCTGAGTGGTTATTAGCTGAACACTTATCTTTAACGTTAACCGATATTGAACAAAAGCAATTGAAACATTGCTTTTCTATTCTGACTGAAAATATAATGAGTCAACCCCAGGTATTAATTCATCGCGATTACCATAGTAGAAACATTATGGTATTAGAGAACAAAGAATTAGGTATTATCGATTTCCAAGATGCTGTTATAGGCCCTATAACTTACGACATAGTTTCACTATTACGTGACTGTTATCTAAAATGGCCTGATGAAAAAGTTACACTGTTATTAAACAGCTACATTGATTTAGTAGCTAAGCAGTATTCATTAACCCATATAACTCGTGAACAATGGCAGCGTTGGTTTGATTTGACAGGGATACAACGACATATTAAAGCCAGCGGTATATTTGCCCGTCTAAATTATCGTGATAATAAAGGTGGCTACTTAAATGATATTCCACTCACACTTAGCTACATTGTTGAAATAACTGAAAGATACCCAGAATTGTCCTTCATTCATCAACTTCTATTGAATAAAGTGATACCTAAGATGGAAGTATTAAAAGCGAGTACTTTACAATGAAAGCTATGATTTTAGCTGCCGGACGTGGTGAGCGGATGCGTCCACTTACCGATCATTGTCCAAAACCTTTACTTAAAGTTGCTGGTGTACCACTTATTGAGCACCATATTAATAAACTTGTTCAGTGCGGGATCACTGATATCATTATTAACGTTGCATGGTTAGGAGAGATGATATCCTCCTATTTAGGTGATGGTAAAAAATTTGGGGCGAATATAACCTACAGTCCAGAAATTAATGGTGCACTTGAAACTGCGGGAGGTATAATTCAAGCTTTACCTTTGCTAACTGAAAATAATCATAACAATACCCCTTTCATGCTAATTAATGGTGACATTTTCACCGATTATAGTTTTGTTGAAATGCCTATGCTAGCCGATAACTATTTAGCCCACATCTGCTTAGTTAACAATCCTGAACATAATAAAAATGGCGATTTTATATTTAATAACAATCAATTAAAAAACATTGAACCTATAGAAAATTCAAAACTCAAAAGTGAATTCACTTACACATTTAGTGGCATAAGTATTTTTAGACCTGAATTTTTTAAAGGTGAAAATACCGAACAAACTTTAAAACTAGGTCCGATGATAAAAAAGGCCGTCAGCCAAGGCAGAGTTTCAGCTCATTTACTTCACTGTGCATGGACCGATGTAGGCACACCAGAACGTTTAGCAACCCTTAATAAATAAACACGTAAATAATACAAACAGGTAATATTAATAATGAGAATATGGGGAAAACTTTTAGGCTTTA
>CAJWBY010000229.1 GCA_913020705.1 uncultured Colwellia sp. | reverse complement strand
AGGATCCTTCAATTCTTAATCCTCCACCATTAAAAGAGTTATTCATAAGACGTGTTCCTAGTGACCAAAAAGCTCCTGTATAGACATTTGGAGCATAAAGTCTGTTATATGATAAACCGGTTCTGACCATTACATGATTCAAATTCCATACTCCTGGATTAAAATTTCTATACCCAAAATTAACTTCTGCCTCTCGTCTGTTATTCACAAGATTGAATCCAAGGTCATTTGGATCATAAGTATCTGATTCTTCAAAATACCCTGTTGAAAATGTATAATTCCCTCTCTGTTTTCCAGCTCGTATTCCCCAGTTATGTCCCACTTCAGCATTTTCATCGAGTTTGGCCGACAAGGTGGTTAATCCGCTTACAAAGTAATTATTGTTGTTGCTGTTTATCTTTGCATTGATTCCCGAAACATTTGCATCGTAAAAGCTTCCTTCTCTCCAGACATTCGTGTTGGTAAATGTCACGTAGCTGTTGTTTTTTAAATTCTGATCCAGCACAATAACATTAAAATTGCTCAAAGGAGTAACTGTAACCTCTCTTTCTGTGTTATCTAGTAGGTTATAAGCTGTCCCTGTTTGTGGCGCAGTAATTCCATTAAATACTCCGATTCCAAGTCCTTTTTTGAGCCGGCCGGAGACTTTACTTGCGTTGTATAATTTTGAGGCTTCTGGAACACTTGATAAGACCTCGTTTTCTGTGAGCTGATTATTGAGAACCCCGTAAGGGGCCTGTATTCCAATTCTTCTGCTATAAAACAAAAAACACTTTACTGCTAACGGTAAATATGAATGATTTTAGTTATCTAAATCAAGTGATAACACGCGTTCGAAAGATGTTTGATCTTGATGCTGATATGTCAGTAATTCACCAACATTTAAACTCGCATAAAGTACTTAACAAAGTAATACAACACTATCCGGGATTAAGATTACCGAGTTGCTGGAATATTTTTGAGTTTACAATTTGTGCAATTTTAGGTCAGCAAATATCAGTAAAAGCAGCAACAACCTTAGCGCAGCGCATTGCTGAAAAATATGGAACGTCTGTAATAGAAACTATCAGTCCTTATACAGAAATGACCAAGCACTTCCCTACGCCTGAACAATTAAAACAGGTTGATTATGCTGACATTGGTTTGACGCAATCACGCATTGCAACTTTACAACGTTGGGTTGAATATTATTTAGCCACACCTGATGTTTTTTCAAAATATGAAAATATTGAAGCGCTTGAGCAAACATTAACTCAAATTAAAGGTATAGGTCCATGGACAGTTAATTACATAGCCATGAGAGGATTAAGTGATCCAGACGCGTTTCCAAGTGCTGATTTAGGCGTAATAAAAGCGTTAACGATAAACGAGGACAAACCCAATAATAAAACTATACAGACTATTGCAGAACAATGGCGGCCTTGGCGAGCATATGCAACAATCTTTTTATGGCAGTCACTTGCGATAATTGATCACACCAAAATATCAAAAGCACCGAAAAACGAGAACTAATTATGTATTTTACTATCACTCCATCTCCGTATGGAGATATAGCTTTAACAGCAAATGACGAAGGTTTAACGGCTCTTTCATTTCAAAAGGGTGCGTCACCCCTTATTATTGATGACAGTTACATCGAAAGTGCAGAAAAATTTATAACGGTATGTAAGCAACTTGATGAATATTTTGCAGGTGAGCGCAACGAATTCAACTTACCACTCGCGCCACATGGCACACCCTTTCAGCAAAAGGTTTGGCAAGCATTAACGACTATAAAACAAGGTGATACGCAAAGTTACTTATGGATAGCGAAGAAAATTAATAATGAAAAAGCGGTACGTGCTGTAGGTGCCGCAAATGGAAAAAATCCAATCGCGTTAATCATACCTTGTCATCGTGTTATTGGCGCTAACGGAAAGTTAACAGGTTATGCGGGTGGTTTAGGCTTGAAAGCTAAATTGTTAATGCATGAAAAAGCCCATTTTACCGTTTAATTTATTCATCGTTAAATAAAATAATAGTAAGCCAATATAACTAAGCCTGATAAGATGTAACTAGCATTTTAAAAGAATAAAAAAGTAATGATCGTAGATATTTTACCCTTTTTTGCTGGTGCAATTATATTGTGGATGGCATGGTTATTAGTTAAAGCAAAACGTTTTACTAAATTTAAAGAGCAAATTGAAAAAGAGCTAAAGCCAAAGGTCATCGCTGATATTTTAGCTGAACTGGAAGAAAGTAGAAGTGATGTATTCCCGAATAACGAAATACATCAACAGGCGACTATTTATTATTGGACACAATACAAAGCGCGTATATTACAAGCCGCACTGCAGCGTGAAATCATTACCACTCAATGGCTAAAAGATACTGGCAATTTGCGGAACAGCCAGCACCTTTTTCATGTTGAGCAAGAACATTTAAATTAGCTGCTCATCAATATTAATCTTGGCGTTTAAATTGAATATCCCAAACGCCATGACCAAGATTATTACCACGATTTTCAAATTTCGTTAGAGGACGTGAATCAGGTCTTGGTACAAAATCACCTTCTGATGCTAAATTTTCATAGCCTGGCGCTGAATTCATATCTTCAATCATACATTCTGCATAATTTTCCCAATCGGTAGCCATATGAAATACACCACCGATTTTAAGCTTTTGACGAATAGTTTCAACAAATTCTAACGAAACAATTCGACGCTTATGATGTTTCTTTTTATGCCAAGGATCAGGGAAAAATAGTTGAACGGTCGTTAATGAAGAATCAGGAATACAGTCAGCAAGCACTTCTATCGCGTCGTGTTCAAATACCTTTAAATTATCAACACCTTCGTCTTGTGCTAAAGAAATACAAGCACCCACACCAGGACGGTGCACTTCAACACCGACAAAATTTAGTTCAGGCGCATTTTTTGCCATTTCAACTAAAGATTTTCCCATACCAAAGCCAATTTCTAAAACAATAGGATTGTTATTATTAAACAGGCTAGCAAAATCGATCATTCCGTCTTGGTGATTCAAGCCCATTGTTGCCCAGAACTCTTCCAACGCACTCGCTTGTCCTTTCGTTAAACGTCCTTCACGTTTAACGAAACTACGTACTTTACGAATGTATTTACCTTCTTTCTCAGCTTGTTCAATGGTCTTGTGGGTATTTTCAGTTTTATCAGTCATAGATTTCTTCAATTTAATCCAAAATTTATTCTAAATAAATGTGCTTTAAACAAAGCCGTCAAAATTTTCAGAGCCATTACTTATGATAAATAAATAGTGCTACTGAAATTAACTAACAATTCTAAGTAAAGCTTATTTATGGTGAATAAAATTATTCAGCCCACCAAACATCATAAAGCTCGCTTACAGCTACTGCTGTAGCACCATTTTCATTCAACCATGACTCAACGGCAGTTCGGTTTTCTTCAGTACACTTACCAATATTTTGAGTGCACACAATACCATGCCATAACACATCGCCTTCACCACCAAAACCTAATCCATTAGGTTGAATAACTTCACTAAAAAAGTTATTTAAAAAAGCATCAACAGCATCATCATCTGTACCGTCTGCTAATTTAAAAGCAACGTCGAAACCTAATTCTTGATATTCATCAACACGTAGTTTTTTACGTAAACGGCGGTTACGGTTTTTAGCATTTACTTTCATTTTAATTCCTTAAGACTTGGGGAGTACATTTCGAGCAATAATCTCGAGACTAATATGGACGAGAGCATAATGGCATTATAAATTTTTGCAATAAAAAATGCACATTTATTCGTGTCCATTTATTAGGTAAACTAGGAGTCTATGACAAATAAAACTCAAATTTCATCAAAATCAGCGCAGTATTTTGCCACACAAACACTCGACTGGTATCAAGCTCAAGGCCGAAAGCATTTACCTTGGCAGCAAAATAAAACCCCATACCGTGTATGGATCTCTGAAATAATGTTGCAACAAACGCAAGTAGCAACCGTTATACCTTATTATCATCGCTTCATGGAAAGCTTCCCAACCATTACAGATTTAGCAAATGCTGATGAAGATAACGTGCTACATCACTGGACAGGCTTAGGTTATTACGCACGCGCACGTAATCTACATAAAACAGCAAAAATAATTCATCAAGAATACAAAGGTTCTTTTCCAGAAAACATTGAGCAAGTAATTGCCCTGCCCGGTATTGGTCGTTCTACTGCTGGTGCTATCTTAAGTTTGGCGCTAAATAAACATCATGCAATTCTAGATGGCAATGTAAAGCGTGTATTAGCCCGTTGTTATATGGTTGAAGGGCATAATGGTCAAAGTAAGTATGAAAAAGCCTTATGGCCTATCGCTGAAGTGTTAACGCCTAAAGAAGGTGTTGCGCAATTTAATCAAGCGATGATGGATTTAGGCTCACTCATTTGTACGCGTAGTAAACCTAAATGTGATCTTTGCCCGTTAAGTGAGAGTTGTTTAGCATTCTCTTTAAATGAACAAAGTAGCTTTCCGCAAAAGAAACCTAAAAAAACTATTCCTGAAAAAAAGACCATTATGGTGATACCAAGAATCAATCAACAGGTATTATTAGAGAAACGACCACCAAGTGGCATATGGGGAGGTTTATGGTGTTTTCTAGAGGTTCAACATGAAGATGAAATTGCCGCTTTATTAGCAAAACAAAATCTAAAGCAAACTTCAACACAGCCCTTAACAAAGTTTCGTCATACCTTTAGCCATTTCCATTTAGATATAGAACCCATAGTGATTGATTGTGAACATTTACCGGCAAAAGAAATCAACGAAAACAGTCAACAACAGTGGTACAATTTGGCCACAACAGCATCGGTTGGCTTAGCAGCATCAACACAAAAACTGATCACTTTATTAAAGCCATGATAATTTCGAGAGTCACTCATCGAAAATATATAACGAATAACAAGAGAAATAACTTATGAGCCGTATTGTATTTTGTCAAAATCTAAAAAAAGACGCTGAAGGATTAGGATTCCAACTTTATCCTGGAGAAGTAGGCAAACGTATTTTTGATAATATTAGCCAAGAAGCATTTAAAAACTGGCAACAGAAACAAACCATGTTAATTAATGAGAAAAAAATGAACATGATGGAGCCAAATGACCGTGCATTTTTAGAAACAGCCATGGTTGCTTATCTTTTTGAAGGAAAAGAACCAGAAATTGAAGGTTACGTTCCTCCTAAAAAATAACAAGACAACCACTTTTTTTAACGCTGTAAATGATTAAATTGCGATTTTACGCTGACTATTCCGACAATAAGCAGAAAAAATCAGCAAACAAACATTTATTTTAAAAAAAAGGTTGACGAACAAAACGAAAAACAGTTTAATACGCCCCGTCTTCAAGGCAAAGCCGAAAAGACAGCAGATTAGACACTGCCTCGATAGCTCAGTCGGTAGAGCAGAGGATTGAAAATCCTCGTGTCCCTGGTTCGATTCCGGGTCGAGGCACCATCTATTCAAACACTATTTGAATATTTGTTGCTTAGTTTTAAAAGAAACATTTATTCGGTGCCAAAGTATTATTAGTAACTAAATAATACTGCACACGTTCTTCGTGTGCCGACTTAGCTCAGTTGGTAGAGCAACTGACTTGTAATCAGTAGGTCGCCAGTTCGACTCCGGCAGTCGGCACC
>CAJWBY010000228.1 GCA_913020705.1 uncultured Colwellia sp. | reverse complement strand
GAATTTTTCTCATCTGACTGTACCCACTTTCTGTTACCCCATTCGCCAATTTCTTTCCCTTGTGTGGTATGAACTACATGCCTTGTTGATATCACACCGTGTTCTAACGATGTCACACCCAATCCTTCGATGGCTTTACTGGCTTGCTGTAAAGTGAGTCCATAACCCTGAGAACGCTCATCAAAGCTTTTATCACGCTCATAAAGGGTAAAGGGAATTCCTCGGTGCAAACATGCCACAGCCAGAGCTACTCCTCCAATACCGCCGCCAATAATGGCAACGTGAGGGTAGTTTTCTTTATCTGCAACAGGATCGTTATCAGAGCGAATTATTCCTGTTCCTGAGCAGTTTAAGCAGGAATACAGATGACCTTTAGTGCGAACGGGAGCGATGCCTTCGCCTCCAGACTTTTCAAATTGTTCCAACGCTCTCTGATAGAGAAGTCGCATTTTTTTACGCGGCCTCTTCCTTTTTTTACCGAGCCCCTGACATTCTTGGCATAAGGTCCAGCTACATTCTTCAGTTCTCAACTTCTACTTCCTATCTGTGCTAATTGAGCGCGAATATTACGCTAAACTTTTACGCTGAACCTTTATTTTAAAAGTTAGATCAGTTCAAATTCATCGGCATCTAAAAATGCAGGGAATTTATTTCTAAATTCATCAAGTTTATTAAAGTCGAGTGTTGTTGTAATGATGTGTTGCTGATGATCATCGGCACAAAGAATGTTTTCACCGTCAAAGTTAATGAAGGTTGTTCCGCCAGAATGAGCGGTATTGTTTCCATCATCACCAGTACGATTAACACCCACAACAAAGGTTTGATTTTCCATTGCTCTTGCTTTTAATAAAGTATCCCATACATTACGTCTGGCGGCTGGCCAATTAGCAACGTTGACCATAAGATCATAGTCTTGGCGATTCCTCGACCAAACAGGAAAGCGTAAGTCATAACAAACCAGTGGCAGAATTTTGATACCATTAATCGTGAATATTTTTCTATTGTAGCCTTGTTCAACGTAGATTTGCTCTTTACCTAAACGAAATAAATGACGCTTGTCGTAATGTTCAACAGTGCCATCAGCAAATACCCAATAAAAGCGATTCACCTTTTTATCGTTTTGACTGACTAAAACCGTGCCAGCAACAACGCAGTTATACTGCTTTGCTATTTTTTTTAGCCATGTCAGTGCAATACCTCCACCTTCGGGTTCTTGCACGTCTTTTCTATTAATACAAAAGCCAGTGGAGAATGTTTCTGGCAGCAATAATAAGTCGGCAGCTGAATTTTCAGTAAAGTGATCGGCAATAAGTTGCTCTAAGTTATTAAAATTCGCTTGTTGGTCTAACCATTGAATATCGAACTGAACTGCGGCTATGGTTAAAGTTGACATAATATTTCTGCCGCTTTAAGTAATGTGTCGTCGTTCTTGGCAAAACAGAGTCGTATTACCTTATTATTTTGGTGATAAGCTTTTCTTTGTTCTGCAGGATAAAGTGGGCTGAGAGGTATGGCGGCAACACCTATTTCTTTAGTTAACCACTCACAAAACTCACGATCATTAAGCGTTGATATAGCTGAATAATCTAATAATAAGAAATAAGTACCTTTTGACGGAAGTAGAGTAAAACGAGACTCTTTTAGAGCATTTACAAGTACATCTCTTTTTTGCTGATAAAAACTCGCTAATTCAGTGATATGCGCAGGTTGCTCTTTCAACATTTGTGCAATCGCTATTTGTGCTGGCGTAAATGAGCAAAAGGTAACGTACTGATGAATTTTTCTAAATTCAACAGTAAGCTGATCGGGCGCAGCACAATAGCCCATTTTCCAGCCAGTACAATGAAAAGTTTTACCAAAGCTAGAAACAACAAAAGCGCGTTTAAATAATTCAGGATATCGTAAAACACTCTCATGGCGTAAGCCGTCAAAGGTCATGTGTTCGTATACTTCGTCGCTTATCACATACAAATTATATTTCTCAACCAAAGCCTGCAACGTATTCAGATCTGACTCGCTAAGTATTGAACCCGTTGGGTTGTGAGGGCTGTTGACAATAATGGCACGTGTTTTTGCATTAATGGTTTGCTCAACCAAGGCCCAGTTTATCGAATAACTTGGAGCATCTAAGGCGATATGACGACAAGTTCCACCTGCAAGTTCAATCGCTGGTTCATAAGAGTCGTAGGCGGGATCAAAAATAATAACTTCATCATCTGGGCGAACAAGCACTTGAATCGCAACCCAAAGTGCTTCGGTAGCACCAGAGGTAATAGTAATATTATTTAGTCCATCAATTTTTTGTGTATCGTCTAATGTTGTTTGATACTGCCTATGAACCATTTGGGCTATTTGCGTTAATAAATCGGGTAAACCGTTTGAGGGTGAGTATTGATTTTTACCTTCACTGATTGCTTCATTAATTTTATCTTTTAAGAAAGCTGGTGTGTCAAATTCAGGAAAACCTTGAGATAGGTTAATTGCTTGATATTGATTCGCCATCATCGACATTTCTGTGAAAATACTGGTATCTAGGTTTGGTAATTTACTGGTAAAAGAAGATGGCACAGAAGGCTCCCTTGATTTTATTTGAGTGGGCATATTTTAGTAAAAATGATTAAGTAAGTCTTGTTCAATTGCCATGAGTTTTATTTTTTATTTTTACAGGCATTGAACTAATAAACCGAATGTTAAGGCTAACGGCTTATTAGTTCAATCGTTATCATTTTTTAAATACTCACCATCGAATAAATAGGTTATTCACTGCGATTATTTACAAAGATTATTCTCATAGATTCTTTACATAGTTTAATGCGTGCTTTTTGCGCGAACTGTTAGCATAAGTAAAACTATTGAAATAGCGGCAAAGTAATAGGGGATTCCAGCCTGCCAACTAGCAGCACTATTAACCCCAAAAAAATCTAGGTATAAAGCGGCTTGAATGGGACCTATGTACCAGATTGCTGTGTAGAGTATTTCAAACATTCGCTTTGTTCCTGTGAATGCACCACAAAAATAAGCAAGAGAAACGCTAAATGAAATAGCTATAAATATTTGAGTAAGTAATATCCATTCAGCCATAAAAGCAAATCGAACCAAACTGCCAGAACTTGCCATTGCTAACACTACCCACCCTGCAGAATAACTAGCTAAACTTTGCAATACGGCTGACTTTTTACTGTAAGTAATTAACTCTACTGTGTTTGCTTGTTTTTCTAACTGGCCCAGTTGCGACAGAACCAAGACACACCATAGCCATGATATCGGTAAAACCATGCTTACAAGTAATTGCTGACTAATAAATAGTTGAATAATGTTTAATAGTAAAAGACCTATAATCCAGTAACTTGAATGGCCTTTAAGTAATAATTTGAGTTCTAGGCGTAAAAAACGTGTAAAAGAAAAAGGTTTGGCCAGTATAACAAATAAAGCATCAAGTCTATTTATCACGTGAGTGTTTACTGTTTTTATTAACCATGAAGTCGGTTTGTTTTCTGGTAGTGAATTTTTACTAAACCGGTCAAAATATATTACTGCAAATATAAAGCAAATTAAGCAGACCAACAGTAAAGGCATTGTACCCAACAAATGTATCGCCGTTGGTTCTATTCCTTGCCAAATAAACGTTTTTATCTTTTCCGTTTCGTTGGCTATATTTATGCCAATATTTGTTGAACCTTGTTGCAAAGGGAAAAGTTCGGCAACTTCTGCTTCTATCTGAGAAAGCAATGAACCTATACCTGAAACACTTTCAACAGTTGATACAATGGAAGCAGTCCATAAGAAAAAATAAACAACATTTCCTACACCACCTTTTAGCCATTTAATGGATTCAAACATTATCGCAAGTGAAGCCACAGCTAATAACATTGGCATTACAAAGACTAATTGTGGCCACGCCAGTGCCCAAATGTTTATTTGATAGCTTTCACCGTAGTAAAGCTGAATTAGAATAATGCTGAATAGCATTACAAGCACGATACAAACCAAAATGAATACATTAGTGCACCACTTTGAGAATAAATAAGTTAGTTTACTAACCGGAGTGGCTGCAATGAGTTCGCTGGTCATTGACTGCCTGTCTAATTCAAGACCATTTTTAATGAGATAAAAACATATAATGGGCAAAAATAGAACGTTTAACATCGCCAAGCAAATACCTAACCACTCACTGTTATAAATACCACGGTAACCATTTATCACCAGTGTTTGATATTGAGCATCAAGTGAAGGAAAGAAAAGTAAAGTTAATACCGACATTGACAATAATGTGACAATAAAGCTTTGTTGGCGGGTACGTTGTTTAAAGTCAGCCAGAATACATTGCCATAATGTATTCATTAACTTGCCCTCATGAAGTGAGTTTGAGTGCGTTTGTTGCTCGTATAATAAAGATAGGCATCTTCTAGTGTTGGTGCTCTTGAAACTGCTCGCTCATCGGGAGAAAAGTCAGCGACTATGTTTAATTCAACTTTATCGCCTTTTCGTAAGCTATGACTAACAATAAAGTCATGCTGAATTTGTTTTAGTTCAGTGAAACTAGCGGTAAGTTGCCAGCATTTATTCGCTACTTTAGCTTGAAGATCACTTGTTGAGTCATATTGAATTAATTCGCCTGTTTGCATAATCGCAATATGATCCGCAATAGATTCAACATCTGCCACTATGTGAGTCGAGAATATAATACAGCGTTCATCTGCTAACTCCGTTAATAATTGGCGAAAATTGGCACGTTCTTGTGGATCTAGACCAACGGTTGGTTCATCTATAATTAATAACTTGGGATCATTAAGCAAAGCTTGTGCAATTCCAATGCGCTGTTTCATACCACCTGAATAGCCTTTTAATGGTAAATGTGCCGCATGCGTTAAATTGAGCTTATTGAGTAAATCATCGATTGTTTGATTAGCTACAGAGTCATTTAATCCTTTCATGCCGGCCATATATTGTAAAAACTCAACTCCAGATAACTGGTCATATACGCCAAAATATTGAGGTAGGTAACCCAGTTCACTTCTCAATAATTGCGGCGACTTTATTATGTCTTGTCCTTGCCAGAAGATTTTCCCTTCACTTGGTTTTGTGATTGTGGCAAGAATACGCATTAAGCTAGATTTCCCTGCACCATTAGAGCCTAATAAACCTAAAATTCCTGGTTTAACTTGTAGCGATAGCGATTTTATGGCGAATGTAGCGTGTTTTCCACTTTGGTATTGATGGCTAAGTGATTGAACATCCAATAACATTATAACTTCTCTTTTCAACTAAGATGGCAATCCTAGAGCAAATATCAAGCCAGCTAATAATTCATTTAAAATCAGTTGCTTAGGGGGTGGTGAATATGTAACTTTAAAACTAATTTTGAAATAAACTAATTATTGGTGAAAAAAGTAAAAATTATAGAGCAGAACTTTCAACGGGATCTGTATAATGATTATTATTTTTTGGAGAATTACGTGAAAGTTTTAGTTATGTTTATTGTTAGCGTAATGCTTTTTATTTCTAGTGACGCCATTTCGTCAGCAACAAAAAAAGTTGATATCATTGATATTATTTCAAAAGAAGAATTTTCATTATACAAAGATGTTGGGGACTTTATCGATCACTCTCCTAAGGTCACCATTATAGTTAAGCCTGAACCAGAAGATATTAAAGAGTTCGGGGCTGATGTTGTTAAATCTCTAACGGGGTCGGATTGTGATAGAGATGGTGTTATGGATGACAA
>CAJWBY010000227.1 GCA_913020705.1 uncultured Colwellia sp. | reverse complement strand
AGTTGTTGAAATAGGTCACTATAAAGATAGCACTCATGCTCATCAGCCAACAAATCAAAAATATTGCTGGGGAAAAGCAGGTGTTGGTTGAATTCGACGGGATGAGTTTTGAAAGGGATCGTCATGACAATACTGAATGCTGTTAGCTTAGATCGAGTACTAATTATACCACAAGATACTGATATAATTAGTAATATAGGGCCGTTACAGCCTATTATTGTGTTTGATTAGAGCAGAGGGGGAATAATTCAAAAATAAGCGCCTGAGTTAAACTCTAGTAGTCGGACAAGCTCCTAGGCAATGCGAGTTAGATGGACAGAGCCAGCATTAGAAGATATGGAAGGCATTCAAACTTATATCGGCAAAGACTCAAGTTTTTATGCTCGTCAGTTTATTGAACGTATTTTTGAAGTCACCAAAAAAACTTGAAGATTTCCCTGAGCTTGGAAGAGTCGTATTCGAAGCTGACAATAGAAAAGTTCTAAGAGAATTAATCTTTCAAGGCTACCTAATTATTTATTTGCACCAAGCCAACCATATTTATATCGTTACTGTGCTTCATGGTAGTCAGGATATATCAAATATAGATGCTAAACCATAACAAAACCACATCAAATAGCAATAGACTTTTTAAACCTAGCTCTATAAATAATTGATATAATACGATAGATCAGGAGTAAGCCAACTAAGCCACCTGCTAATAGATAAAACCAGCTCCACACCAACCAACCGCCTGTTTCAGTTCCAATAGCATAACTATGAACAAAACCGAATAACCAAACCAGCCATGCCAAACGATGAGCGTAACGGAAAAACAATACTGGAAGCAAGCCCCTGAAAAGGCCGATAATTGCCACTAGGATCAGTAAACTAGCAGCTATCACACCGAAGCTAACATATAAGTTATAAAACCCTTGATCTAACTTGATTTCTAATAACTTAGATGGAAAATGTCCTGACCTGATACCCACGGCGGCTACAAATAGCCCAGCATGCAACAAAGTGGTTACCAAAGCAATCAGCCCGATTGATCGGTGTACTTTAATTGATAACCACGAAAACCAATTAGGCCGGTCAGCTAATAGTAAGCCAAGAATCAGTTGTACTGTCAAAAATAAGAACGCATATTGCGCCATTAATTTAGATAGCAAATAAAACCATTGCCCTGGTGGTAACTGGTAGTTAATTAGTTTATCTGAAACAAAAACATTGTTTCCCCATTGTATTATAGGAATGAGAAAAACAATTAATACCGCTAGCCAAAGAATACATTTTTTCATACTTTGGCTCCTGCTTTTAAACAGGACTCCAATTGCTCTGCACAAGTCTTTAATAGTTTAACGGCTTCAGATTCTTCAGTAGCCATTCCAGCAGTAGGCAACCCCAAAGACATCCAGCCTTTTAGGCCATAAGGACGCATCAACAATACATTTTTATTAACACGTTGTTTTAGTAAACGAGCCATTTCGAAACCACGAAAATCCTTCACACAATAAGGCACAACCAAATCTGCTTCATCTAAAGTACGAAAATCAAACTCAGGTATATCTCGGATTTTGACATTGATTGCACCAGGTAAATGATGTTCAACAAATTCATCTTCTTCTCTGACATCAATAAAAATGATCTTTTTATCTTGTTCAATAGCCTTCAGAATTGTTTCAATCGGCCATTCAGCCACAAGTTGGGTTCTTGGTATTTTCGGTTCCAGCTTTTCTTCAGTACAGGTAGAGTCAGGCAATAGTTTAATTTCATTTAGCCGATTGGGTTCAATATCTTGAAATTGAGATAAATGGGCAGCCACATTGTCGAAAAAATCAAGATAACAAGCCATCGGAGTTTTTTCCTGTCCATAGATTTCTTGTAGATGTCTAAACTGAGTTTCAACATAATCTGAATAAACCAGTTCAGAAGCTCCCCAATAATTGATTTCAACATCATGAACCAATTGTAAAAAATCGGGGGAAAACTCAAACTCAACATTAAATCCTGAAATCAATGTTGAAAAGGTGGATGCTTTACCTGTACGTTTATATAGCGCGTCCTCAATATCAAATAAAACCCCTAAATCAGTATCATCCTCTTTTTTTAACCAATGAATTTCGGCTTTAGGAGAGATGTGACGCTTGATGAGCCATACCGATGACCATTTATCAATCCCCATACCGTGTCGGGTGGTAAAAACTAAATTGTTATCAGACGCATCCCATTTGCACCCATTTAAACTGACACTCAAAAACAAGAGTAAAAATAAGCTAAGCAGTCTGGTCATAATGTATATCTCCTTATTTTGTGACAAAACGTTTGCTCAGGGTTGCGACGCCTCCCTTAAGTGTAACCAGGTTAACCGTTAATACATGTTCACCGGCAGATAGTTTCGAGATATCAATATTCATACGGGCTGGAGAGCGGCCTTCTTCAATTTCGGTAACAAATTTATAGTCAACAAATACTAAAATTTCATAACGAGATTCGGTAACCCGCTGTTTAACTGACTCCTGAAGCCTAATAGTGATTCCAAACTTATCGGAAACAACGGGTAAGTTATTATGGCTTTCAACAATATCATTAAAACTAAAATCAAAAACCGGGCTCAAACTTTTATAGGGAAAGACATCTGCTTGTGAATATAATCGATCCGCAAAGTCCGCTGAATCCATACGTTTTAGAGAATCATCAGGATATGCCAAGGAATAAATACGCGCATTTTTTGTTGGATGACCCTGAGTAAAAATACTGTATTCCGGCAAAATAGCGATCTGTGAAAATAAATGATGCTGAGGTATCGACTCAACCGAAACCGTCCGTGATTTATCCCAGCCGTCCCAATCGATACTGTATTGACCCTGTAAATAAGGCTTCCATTCAACTAATTTGGTTAATAACGGACCTCCATCCGCAATTCCGGAACGAATATTAACAATACCATCCTGTTCAACCGTAAACGAGAGCTTATCACTCTCAGCATCATAATTGACACGCATTGGCATAGAGCGATTAAATTTTGCTTGAATAGGATTGTATTCAACAATATTGCCGCGAATATCCGTCGCCTCAATAGAAAAAAAATAAGCTTCATCTGGTACTAATTTCCCCTGATCATCCTGACCATTCCAAGCTACTGTGACTATTTCATTGGCAGTGATATGTTCGACAGCAATCTCCCGTACCTGATAAGCTCTGCGATCATATATTTTGACAAAGGCCTGACCATCCCGCTCGCTTTTAAATTGAATTTTTGCCTGCTCATGCACTGAAGGATTAAATTGACGAGGCTCAACTTCAACGATTTCCAGTTTGAAGTTTTCTTGTGCTTGAATTGACTCCATTGAAAACAGAAATAAATATAATAAAACCTTCAAGGAAGAATTGATAAAGCAACTAGATTTTTTCACCGATTTATTCCCCATTATTATTGTCCCTGATGCCAAACTGGTTCATGAATATCTTCCGGTAAACTCAACAGTTTTTGTTCTTGTTTAGTGTTTAAATCAATTTCCCATAAACTCATTGTCCCCTCACGTGTGGACACATAAACCAACGCATCACCATCAGGTCGCCAAGCCGGATCGCTTTCCAGCACAGGTAAATCTGTTATTGGAATAGAGTGTTTGCCGCTCATGTTATAAAGCCAAATATCCAATGATCCGTTGACATCAGAACTATAAGCGATTTGTTTTCCATCAGGCGACCAAGCTGGATGAATATTAGAATGTCCATTATCGACAATTTTAACCGGCACCTTATTGGCTAAATTCATCTGCCATAATTGTTCGATAATTTTTTCACCTCTTTCTCGGTAACCAGAACTGAATACTATTTGTTTGCTATCAGGAGACCAGGCTGGATGTTTTTGTAGCCCAGGTAAGTTGATTAAACGATCACTGTGACCCGTTTCCAAATCAACCAGATACAAATCACTGTCTTCACTGCGATTGATAAAAGTAAAACACGCACAAACCAAGCGTTTACCATTCGGTGAAATCGCAGGATGTCCGCAATATTTGGGTAATGATGAAATGAGTTCTGGTGTTTGTTGTTCATGGTTTTTCTTATTGGATCTTAATAGCCAAATTTGACCATTATGATCACTAAAAACCAGCAAGCCAGAAGCACTTAATGCTGGGTAATAGGCTTCATTTTCACTGTTAGTTAGTTGTTGGGTTTGGTTATTCTGTAGATCTAATTGCCAGATTTGCCAACCTGATTGTTCTGTAAATGTACTATAGGTGATAGGCGCTTGGTCAAAATCCGTATTCGTTATAGTTTGACAGGCATTTAAGTTAAACAAAACGATTAGAGAAAACAATAAAGATAAAGATAAAGATTTTAGCACTCGGTTTAACCTATTTTTATGATTCAAATTAATGAAAGAAAATTTTATTTTTCAAAGTTCAAAGGATAGGCTGGATAAATGAACCGCGTTCAACCATGACAGCTAAAGTTATTCACCTGCGTTGATATCCAGGGATATTCTCACCTGTCCAGTCCGTTGAATAAACCCCAAATTTTAAATAACGATGAAAGCTGGAAAAAGGCCAATCGACCACGTTGGTCATCCAGCCGTGTTTAACCGGATTAAAATGTAAATAATCCATATGTTTTTCATAATTACGATCATCGTAAATCAAATACTCCCAATATCGCCGTTGCCAAATACCTCGCTCTCCCCGATTTACCTTTACTTTAGAATGTCTTTCCTTTATGGAAATAACTTTCGAAAAATAAGTTTTAATGATCTTCCAACGGTTAGCGAAGTCATCATCACCTTCCAGGTGGCGTCCAAATGCTCGGCAACCGCTCCATGCGTTACTCTAACTTCTGCATCCATGCAGTCGAATGCATATGCTCTGGCAAAACAACCCAAGTGTCGATATGAAAGGGGCGATTTTGTTTACAGTTTCGAACCGAATCGCGTAACAAATCAATATGATCCACCAGCAAAGTATTTTTCCGTTCCAGCAAATTTACTGTAAAAAAATAACATCCAGTCGACACCCAATAACGTCGATAATTCAGCATCCCCCCCCTTTTCAACCGCATATTTAAAATTATTCTAGGGAGAAATAGCGACAGAGCTTCCCGCCCTAACACCACCCAATCATCAGCCTCCACACCAATTAATGAAATCATCTCGTAATCCATTGAGATCGGAAAGCACCATCGTATATTACAGTTTACGTCGGTTGTTCATGTTGGAAAACGCTGTCGCTATTCCAACTTCTGGGGTACGTCTTATAGCGATTATACCCAGTCTTTTAGGGTATTACTTTAGATACTAAACTTCTATTTGAAAGAATGTAAATAACCTGAAAATTTAATATATTTATCTATATAAAGATAACTTACTCTAAATTTTATACCGTAAACAAAGCTTTCCAACGACAATTTAATCTATTTTTTTAAAAAAAATCACCAATACTTAATATTAATGTTAATCAAAAAATTAAGTAACAATCATGCACACTTATTTATAAAATAAATAATTACAGCTCCTTCAAGATAACAAATCATATACCCATTAAAGTATCCCAAAATGAGATTTTACGTTCTTGATAATTTTTTATAAATTCCATTTCCACTCTAGCTTCTTTGATTTTATTTACACACTTATTCTTACCTAGAAAAGAAAATGAAATTTTATAATCATCATATTTTAATTCAATATTTTTCATCAACAAATTTGCCACATAACTACCTTTTTCTTTTTTTTTGAATTTCAAATTAAAACTTTCTCTAAA
>CAJWBY010000226.1 GCA_913020705.1 uncultured Colwellia sp. | reverse complement strand
TAAATTTATTTAATAAATAAAAACCTTAATAAAGAAGCCCGGCACTTGTGTCGGGCTTTTTTTTTTACTATATTGAATGGCATATCTATTAGTTGGCATCTTATGCAACTAATAGATATACCATTAGGTCTGATATCTAGATTTTAAAGGCTTTTAACTTTCAATGAATAAGGAATAAACGATGACAAGATCACAGGGATTTCTAGTCTTATTAATGGGACTGGTAATAAATACGGGTTTCACTGCTGAGATAAAACCATTACCAGGCCAAACTGCTGTTCGAGTATGTGCTGATGCACATAACCTACCTTATTCAAATGATAAACTAGAAGGTTTTGACAATAAGATAGCAGCGATTATTGGTGATGAGTTAGGTTTACCTGTTGAATATTACTGGTTTCCTCAACGTATTGGCTTTGGCCGTAATACGATCAAAAAAGTGGATCAAGAAACAGGTAAGTTTTTATGTGACTTAGCGATGAGCATTCCTGCAGAGCGTGGCATGTATTCACCTACAAAGCCGTACTTTAGCTCAATAGATGCATTGGTCTACCGCACAGGTGAAGGCTATGAGATAAATGAAATTGGCGATATTGCTAAATTAAAACAGCAAGGAAAAATATTAAAGATTGGTTTATTTGATCGTGCAATTGCAACAGAAAAACTGATTAAAGATGGCGTTGATGATCAGGTTGAGTATTATCAAATGATGACGGGTGATGCACGAATTAACAGTGGCCGTATTATTTCTGAAGAACTGGCAACAGGAAAGGTTGATGTGGCTTTTGCATGGGGCCCGATTGCTGCTTTTTATGCAGGACAATCTGACATTGATATGAAAGTAGTACCCTTGAATGAAATTGGTTCAGATTTTATTTTTAGCTTTGGTATGGGCGTTCGTCATCAAGATGGTGAATGGAGAGACTTGCTCAATCAGATTCTAGATAAACGGAAAGATGATGTGGCAGCGATTATTGCACAATACAATATGCCATCATTAGCGAATGTGAAACAAACAACGAAGAAAAAACGTCTACCTTATACTGTTGTAGATGGTAAGAAGGTTGATGATTCAACCTATGTTGGTTGGAGGCTATTTAATTCAACTTGTTTTGTGTGTCATGGTAAACATGCGACAGGTACTGATCTCGCACCAAATTTATTGGTTAAACTTGAAGGAATGAGTTCACGAAAATTTAGAAAAAAAGTCTTATCGAAGTACTTTGCTAAGGTGAACTTAGATGATCCTGATCGTCGCATGGCTTTTCTTGAGCAAATTTCAGCTGAACAAGCTAAAGGCTTTAAAATGCCAACATGGGATCAAGATCCAAATATTCGCCCGCATATTGCTGACTTATATGCGTATTTAAAAGCCCGCTCTGATGGTGCCTTAGGTGAGGTAAGACCTGAACGATTAGAAAAGTAATTGAATTATTGAAGCTACTCGACGGTAGCCTCAATAATTGCTTTTAGATTATTATTTATTCTTTTTGCAAAGTCACTTTGAAGTTGATTGTGTGAATTTTCCAGCATCAGTTTTGTGCCGACGATAACACCCTGGTGTTCTTCTCTAACAGTAACAATACAAGGCATATCATTAATAAGAGCTGAGTTTATTTCCATCATTTCTTTGGCGTAAGTGATATTACAAAAGCTGATGACAGTGGAGAGTGGGTAATCTTTATCACCACGATCGCGGATAGCTTGACCAATATTACTACGATGAATTATTCGGTAGTTATGTTCAGAGATGGCAATATCGAGGTTTTGAAGCGTATCTTCATAGTTATCATGGCTAGACTGCTGAAAGATACGGTTAGGTTCATTTTGATTACACGCCGAGAGTATAATAGTAATAAAAATAATGAGAGTTGGGACCTTTATTAGCTGAATTCTGGTCATAATATGACTTCACTATATTAATAATAAAGTATTTAGAATAACATTAACGTTTAGGAAGAAGACTAAATATTCCTATATTTAAGAGGTAATAAATTTTGAGAAAGATGTATTTTAATTGGGTATCGATTGTTGCGTTGTTGTTCTCAGCAAGTTCATATGCGGTAACTGGCTTTTCTGAAGTTAATAATGCTTTATTTGATGCTGCGCATTTGAAGAATGTCAAACAAGAAGGTATTTTGCATTACGAATATAAGAAAGAACATTTTATCGATGGACCGCGTGAAGATACAATCGATATGGTTGTAAGTAATATACGTAATACAGGCCGCAAAGATACACACTTTGAATTTTTCACTGGCGCGCATAAACGACCATATCAAGATCGAGATAATCAAAAAGGTAATGGTGTTTTTGTTTTGTTTCTTGAATTTGATGTGCATGAGCTGGATCGGTTAACGGGTGGTGACTGGCGCTACTTCCAACGTAAGATCCGTTGGGCTTTAGCTAAAGGAGCTATTACAAAAGATGTTGAGATTGAGCATGAAGGGGAGATGATAAAAGGGGTGCAATACATTATTCAACCTTATATCAACGATCCTAAAAATGAACGCTATAGTTTATATGCTAATAAATACTATATATTCACTATGTCAGAAGCTATTCCAGGTGAAATATATCAAGTCCGTACTATTGTTCCAGATGGCAAAAAGTGGCAAGAAGGTGATGAGGTATTAAGTGAAGAGAGCGTTACATTTACAAGTTTTAATCCAATACCATAAATTTTAATAATTCAGCAGAACGGGCATTTATGCCCGTTTTTTTGTTTAGGAATATTCATTTTATGTTGAAACGGTTCCACTCATTACAAGCAGCATTATTTTTTCATGAGCTGAGCTTTGTGCTGTTAGTGGTTATTACTGCTACTGTGGGAATTGTGTGGTCTGTTTCCTGGCAACAAAGCTCAGTTGAATCATTGCGCATTAGTTCGATGAATACATCGATGCAAAATATACGTGGTGAGTTATACCGGCAGCTAAAAGAAGTATTTGATGCTTCTTTTTTACATGATTATGATGCTGTAGAGGAGTATCAAGCCTATACAAAAACCATCAAAAATGAGCTGAAAATATTAAATTCCCTCGCATTTGATCAAGCAGAAAAACAAGCAACTGGAGATGTTTCAACAGCCTATATTGATTTTTACGATGAAACGGTTGTGCTATTTCGTAAAGATCTTTCGCAAAGTGCACAAAAGCAATTACTTGATAATCAGTTAGAACAATATACCTTTGCTCAAATTGAGTTGGCATTTTCAAGTCTAGAAAATCTGTTAAAAAATAAACAATATATTTTGACTCAATCACGATCACGATGGACAAAGAGGTTATTGTGGTTAGCTCCGATCCCCTTTTTACTAGCAATAGCACTATTGCTTGCCGCAAGACGCTTTGTAAAACAAAATGTTGTACGACCTTTGACGGATGTCATAATAGGGGCAAAACTGATCAGTACGGGGGATTTAGAGCATGCGATACCTACTCTTGGTGTTACGGAGTTAGCTCGCTTATCTGAAGCCATTAATACTATGGCACAGGAACTAACTGCAAATAGAGACCGTTTGGTTGAAACAAAACAACAAGCCGCCATGGGGGAGCTTGTACCACTTGTTGCTCATAATATTAGGAACCCACTTGCAGGTATCCGTGCTGCATCACAAGTAGCTCGTGATGATGATATTCCTGCTCCGGTAAAAGATACTCTGACAGATATAATCGTGGCTGTAGATCGTCTAGAGCACTGGGTAACTTCTCTTTTAAGCTTTCTTCACCCTATGAAGCCACACTTTTCTGAGGCAACATTAATTGATGTTGCTGATAATGCTTTATCATTGATTGAACTACAACTTGTCGATAAAAATATTAAAATAAGCAAAGTTGGTTGGGATATTGAAGCAAAAATATTAAAGTTAGATCTACACTTGTTTGAGCAAGCATTGTTTAACCTCATTCAAAATGCCCTTGAAGCCTCTACTGAAGGAGACATTATTACACTTTCTTACCAGGAAAATGTTGACAGTATCTCGTTGAAAATTAGTGATCAAGGTTCAGGTATCAAGTTCGACCCTATTTCTGATCAAGTATTAGAGGGTGAAACAAAACGGTTGAGCTGTGGATTAGGAATTCCTTTTGCACAGAAAATCATTAAACAACATGCTGGACAACTTAATTACCAGAGCGGGAAAAAGAGTGGAACAGAAGTCGAAATTAATCTGATGTTAGAATCGAAGTAGGAGTTTGTTTTAGGTGAGAAAGAAGGTTCTATGTTAAAAATACAGCTAGTTGAAGATGAAGCATTATTTGCTAAATCAGTAGCAAGACGGTTAGAGCGAGAGGGTTATGAGGTTGATATCTCACCAAATATCACCTTAGCTAAAGATGCTTTAGATAATAGTTTACCCGATATCTTATTGCTAGATGTTCGCCTACCTGATGGTAGTGGTCTAGACCTACTAAGTGAGATCAGACTGCGAGATGATAGTGTATGGAAAGCATTACCTGTCATCATTATGACGGCTTACGGTGAGTTAGAGGATGCCATTTCAGCAATGAAATTAGGTGCGACAGACTATCTTAAAAAGCCTGTTGATCTAGATGAATTAATACTTACCTTATCGAAGGTGGTTGCTAATAAACAAATTAAGCAACAGTTAGACTATTCGCATGTACGTGATAGCCAGAGCATTGATAAGACAACAATGATAGGGGCTAGTAAGGCCGTTATAGGACTTCGTCAGCAAATAGTGCGAATTGCACATTTGGTGAATAAAAGTATCGATAATCACCCTGTTGTTTTGATTCGAGGTGAAACTGGCACAGGTAAAGATGTTGCGGCACGTTTATATCATCAGTCTGGAAATTGGCATAACCAACCTTTTGTACATGTAGATTGTGCTTCATTACCCAGTGAATTAATCGAAGCTGAACTTTTTGGTTATGAACGAGGTGCATTTACTAACGCTCATCAAGCTAAGGCTGGTTTAATTGAGGTAGCTGAAGGTGGGACCTTGTTTTTAGATGAGGTTGGTGAGTTACCCTTAGAGCTTCAGGCTAAACTTTTAAATGTGTTGGAGCGAAGGCTTGTTAGGCGTCTAGGTTCAACTAAAGAAATTGCTATTTCTGCACATTTTGTTGCTGCAACAAATAGAAATTTAAATGATATGGTGGCTGAAGGGACATTCCGTTCAGATTTATTATTTCGTTTAAATATTTTAGAGCTAATCTTACCTTCTTTACGAGAGCGTACTGAAGATATTAATAGATTAGTAGACTACTTTATAGATAAAATTTCACGGCGTTATGGCTTGGCCTCGCCGGTACTCTCCCCAGAGGCTATTGCAGCTATGCAGGCCTATTCATGGCCAGGTAATATTAGAGAATTACAGCATGTACTAGAGCGGGCGGTGATGTTATGTCAGCATGGCGTTATCAATAGTGCAGATTTATTATTTCAAACTCAGCCAGCAATAACAAAAATAGATGCTTTTACTGCTGCTACTGCTAGTAGCCAGAAATTTGAAAAGATGACGTTAGAAGAGGTGGAAAAATATCTTATTGAGCAATCTTTGCTACGTACGGGGGGAAATGTATCTCAGTCAGCTAGAGAATTAGGCCTAACGAGAATGGCAATGCGCTACAGAATGGATAAATACCAGCTATAAGTTATTTAACTATTTTAAGGCCAGGGCGTTTAGTTTGTTTTATTGGAGACGGAGTTGTTGGCGGCTCAGGAGAGTGCTCTTCTTCAGGGAAGAACATGCCTTGGTTATTTTCCTTGCTATAAATTGATTGTATAGCATAGATAGGAATGAATAGCTCCATTGCCTTGCCTGAGAAGCGAGCAGAGAAACTAATCCACTCATTGTCAGCATGATAATTACGAACTGCACC
>CAJWBY010000225.1 GCA_913020705.1 uncultured Colwellia sp. | reverse complement strand
GCAACTTCTGCAATATAAGCTGGCGCTAAAACAGATGCTGCTCCAATACCTAACCCACCAATTAAACGATAAAAAATGAATTCAACCGAAGAATCAGATATACCAGAACCAAAGGCACTTATGGCAAATATCATAGCGGTAATAATCATAATGGGTTTACGTCCAAAACGATCAGCAATGGGGCCAGCCATCAATGCGCCGACGGCACAACCTAATAAAACAGAAGCTACATTAAACCCGGTGGCTACATCATTAGATTGAAAAGTATTACCTAAAGCGGTAACCGTTCCATTAATAACCCCTGAGTCGAAACCGAAAAGAAAACCACCTAAAGCAGCGACAGATGAAATAAATAGTACATATAAAACAGAAGCATTTACTTCTTCTGACGTTTGTTGCGTTTCATTTAAACCTACTAAATGTGTTTGTTCAGTCATGTTTTTGCCTTTTGTTATTGTTTTAATAAGGTTACATAAATAAAAAATCCATTATTTTGCATAATGGTAAATCGAAAAATACGATTTAAGGGAGTTTTTAAAAGGCTTGGAAGAAAACCAAACCTTTGATTTTTGGTATTGAAAATATTATCCAGCATATTTCAAAATAATTTTATGAGAACCTACTTTTTGATAACTAATATTGAAATTTCGAGTAAGTACATCAAGTAAGCCTGTAACATCTCCAGTTTTAAATAAGCCAGCAACTTGCACTTTTTGAAGTTCATCATCATCAGCCAACTCAAACTGTATATCCGTATACCGGCTGATCTCTAGCATAGCTTCAGCAAGAGATTCACCTCTAAATATTATGTTTCCCTGTCGCCAGCTTAAGTTCGCAGCTATTTCTATAGGGTCAGCTTTTTGCACTTTTTCTTGGTTATTCCCTGAAATATCTAAATCAACTTTTTCACCTTTCGAAATTGACATTGAATTTTGTGGAAGTCTTTTTGCCATCTGTTCTATATCATCCTCAACAGTTGTATCTTTTTGAGCCACTAAGACCTTACCGTCGGTTACAATTAGCTCTACTCGTTCGCTTCTCATTTCGACATTAAATGCAGTTCCTACTGCTTGAATAACTTTACCACCAGCAATAACACTTAATGGACGAGAAGTATCATGTGCTACATCAATATGAATTTCACCACGTAAAAGCTCAATTATCCGAGAGTTTTGTGTATATTTAACCTGTACAAAACTATTAGTATTCAACACTACTTTACTGTTGTCGGGTAAATTAATCGTATTACTTTCTCCAATATTTGTTTGATAGCTCGCTTGCATTGCAACGATAGAGGATGTGCTATGACCAAAAGGAGATAGGTAACTACCACTTTGATAAAGCATTAGCGTTAAGGCGACAACAAATGAAGCCGCAATGGCAGCAATGGTATTTCGTGTTTGTTTTTGTTTAACATCCGTTTGAGGGAAAATATCTGATAAGCGACTTAAATCGTCCATTTTGTCCCACATTTGAGCAACTTCAAATAAAACTTCAATATTTGATACATCGATGGACAACCAATGAGCAAGTTGTTTTTTTTCTGATTTAGTTAAATCACGATCTAATTTTGCAATCCAATCACTAGCATCATTTAGACGTGTTTCTTCTATTTGGTCATCTGACTGTTGCTGATTAGTTTTTTGATTAATCTGATGAATATTACTCATACTTGCCTCCTGCAATATTTTGAAAAATGCTAGAAGGTGATTTATTCTCTAATTTATTAATATTTCGCATGAATAGCGTACAACGCTTCATGCCAGTTGATATATGTTTTTCCACGGTACTTTCACTAAGGCTTAATTGAGCAGCGATCTCACGCTGCGAATATCCATACACTTTTTTTAAAACAAAAATTTTTCTGCATTGCGTTGGTAATTGTCTAACAGCTTCGCAAAAGTGCGAAAACTCATTGTTGGTTAATGTATTTTCATACATCTCATCAGAATCATTTGCTAATAAGTACTCTAATGCTTGCATGTCTTCGACGCGGTCAATAAGTTTAACACCTGCTTGTTTTTGATAATCGAGTGCTAAGTTTCTCGCTGTTCTATACATAAAAGATTTTGGTGAAGTAATGTTTTCTTTGTTTTCTATTTGGCAGATCCGTACATAGGTTTCTTGAACGATATCTTCAATTTCGTCCGGTGGAACAATTCGAGATACCACACGAGAAATACTTTTTCTCGATGCTAAATATATTTTATAAAATAAAGTATCGTTCGACATTAGGTTACTTCTATTTATTTGTTTAATTTGGGTAAATTATTTTTTTGGAACTCGTTATTCAAGCGATTTAATTACCCTCGTATTAACTAAGACGATTTACTTAAAAAAATCCGCTATAAAAAGTAAAACTTTATTATAATTATTTTAATATTAGGAGTTTTAGCGCTTATTGTTAGCTAATATTGAACACGAGTATAATTAATTATCTAGCATTTTAAAGTGGGTGTCATGATTTAATAGGATTCAGTGGTTGTAATTTTCTCTAGAGTTGCATAGAGTCGATCAGTTTTGAAAAATAAGATATAGGCAGTAACTTTAAACTCATTTAGAAACCACTTGGTCTCTTTTGGATTTATTAGGTTGTTTTTAATGGCATTATTGTTTTTATTCGTTTTTCGTTTTTTTAAATAAGTATTAGGCTCCCATAACAGTAATGATGGTTTTTCTCTCAAATATAATGTTAAGCTTTTCATGGAGGAAAAAAATAGATCCGTCATCATTTTTTAGCGAATGGCAAAAATACTTATATGTTGAATACAGAAAAATTCAGGTATATTTATTCTGTATTATAATGCTTTTTAGTTTACCTACTTGGGTACACGCTAAAGATGAATTAGAAAAAATCACTTTTAATATTCCAAGACAAAGAGCCGACTTATCACTCATTAAGTTTGCTGAACAGGCTGACATCACCTTACTTTTTCCTTTTAATAAAATTGCTGATAAACAGACAAATAAATTATCAGGCTATTATTCTCTGATGGATGCACTTAATCTATTACTCAAAGATACAGGGCTGAAAACAGATATTAGCGAGAGCGGACAGTTATCAATTCTCATTGATCCTAATTTTAAGACCCAAAGCGAACTGGCACAATACAATAAAGAAAGAGCTTCGAAATTAGTTGTTCCATCTAAAGCTGTTGCCCCAAAACCTATCGCAGAAATAGAAATAATAGAAGTTACTGGAATACGAAGTGCGTTAAACCGTGCAATGAATCAAAAACGAGCCGCAGAAGGAGTGACTGACTCTATTTCTGCTGAAGCCATAGGTAAATTTCCTGATACCAATGTAGCTGAATCACTGCAACGTATTACAGGGGTGTCAATTGACCGAACTGGTGGAGAAGGGCAGTTAATTACAGTGCGTGGTTTTGGTCCTCAATTTAACATTGTGCTAGTAAATGGTCGTCAAATGGCATCAGAAAATAAAAGCCGTGCTTTTAGCTTTGATACTGTAGCTTCTGAGTTAGTGAAAAATTTAGATGTTCACAAAACGTCTACTGCAACCATGCAATCTGGTGGTATTGGCGCAGTCGTTAATGTGAGTACAGCACGTCCTTTCGCGCTTAATGGTTTTAAAGTTGCAGGTAGTGTTAAAGCTATTTACGACGGAAATAGTGAAGAAACAACGCCTGAAATTTCAGGTTTGATCAGTAATACCTTTAATGATGATACTTTTGGTGTTTTATTCGCTATTTCGAAACAACAACGAGATACACGTTTAAATCAAGCTCAAGTAGATGGTTGGCTTGAAAATGTAGGTGTTCCTAATCCTCAAACAGAAAGTGGTAATGCGTATACTGGAAATATTTTCTCTCCACGCAACTATGATCATAAAGTTACCATCGAAAAAAGAAAACGTCTCAATGCAAACTTAGTATTACAATATGCTCCAGTTGATAACCTCATTGTGACCACTGATGTATTATATTCAGATTTTGATGTTGAAACTGACACAACATCGTATGGGCATTGGTTTACGGCTCCCAATATAGAAGGTTATGGTGATGATAATGGCGCGACAGTTGATGCTAACGGTACCGTAATCGATTTATACCAAGAAGTTGGTTTAGCAACGGATATGCATGCGAAAAAATTTGACCGTTTAACTGAGTCGAGTTCAGTCGGGTTAAATTTGGATTGGGAAGTTAAAGAAAATTTCAATATGAAATTTGACTTTAGTCATTCTAGTGCCTCACGTGCAGCAAATAATGGCCGTGCAGATCAATTATCTCTAATTGGTTATGCTAACCGCGTACGCTTTGAAATTGATAACAACACCTTGCCTTACGCGAGTGAATTTTCTAGTGCCAACTCAAATATATATAGCGGACAACAAGAACTAGATGGTATCGCTTATGATTCAAGTATTGCACCTACTGGAGTCTCTGACCATCTAGACTCAGAAAATAGTCGAGCTCATGTTATGTTAAGACGCGGCTGGGCTGTTGAAAACAATATTGATCAGGCTCGATGGAACAATACTTGGACAGATGATGCTGATAGTGTCTTAGCTACTATCAAGTTTGGTGTTATGTATTCATCAGAAACCAAAAACATCGATCGATGGGATAACCTAGGTACGGGTATTCACTGTGAGTTTTGTGGTTATCCTGACGCTCCTAATATGGCATTATTTCCTCAACATATATTTGATGCAGGCAGTGATTTTTTGGGTGATGTAAGTGGAAGTGGACGCATGCCTACTTCCTGGTTAGCACATGATGATGAAGCTAATTTCGCATATTTAGAACAATACTCTGCGGCAAATGGTAACTCGATTAGTTTTGATGCTGAAAAGCGTAATCAGTCTTTTGAAATTAAAGAAGAGACCACTTCAATTTATACAGAGTTTGATTTTGAATTAGATCTCGCCGGCATGCCATTATTTGCAACCGCGGGTTTTAGGTATGAATCAACGACAGTTGATGTAGACGGCACAGATGAACCTGTTAATAAATTGATTATTCTTGATAAAACTGAAATATTACCGAGTTACGATACGCCAGAATTTATTAGAAAAAGCGCCGGTTATGAAGCAATATTACCCAACTTGAGTCTTAAGTTGGACGTGAATGATGATGTTGTTGCTCGCTTTGCTATTTCTAGAACCATTACTCGTCCAACGTTAGACAGCATGTCTCCTGTTACGGTTATAGGCACTACTCGACAAGGTGGCAATTTAACATCAAGTTCTGGGAATCCTACATTAGAACCTTTTACTTCTGAGAATATAGATTTTTCTCTTGAATGGTATTATGCAAATGCAAGTTATTTATCAGCGGGATATTTTAGAAAAGATGTCTCCAACTTTATTATCAATTCAACTGAAAACATATCTTTCACAACTGAAAATGGTAGTTTGTTAACGGATCCGTCAACGGGTGATGATGTTGATAATCCTGATCCAGCTGACGAAACAGCAATATTTACCAATACATTGCCTAGCAATAGTGAGTCAGCAATTGTTAACGGTTGGGAAATCGCCTTACAACATACATTCAGTCAAACTGGCTTTGGCTTTATGGCTAATGCTACTTTAGTTGATAGTGATGCTGGACTTGATCCTGCTGATATTACTCAAGTATTTGCTATAACAGGTTTAAGTGACTCATATAACCTTGTTGTCTTTTACGAAAAGGGTCCATTACAGGCTAGAATCGCTTATAACTGGCGAGATACTTTTGTTCAATCATTAACTCAATCAAATGGCGATGGTGTGACGATTGTAGAAGATTATGCACAACTTGATGCCAGTGGCAGTTACGACATTACTGAGAATATGACCTTGTTCATTGAAGGCATAAATTTAACAGAAGAATATGTTCATAAACGCGGTCGTTTTTCTAATCAATTACTCTTGATAGAAGACAGCGGTCGTCGTTTTTCTTT
>CAJWBY010000224.1 GCA_913020705.1 uncultured Colwellia sp. | reverse complement strand
GTAGCGGCCTTGAGGAAACCTTAAATTCCTTGCAGTTGTTCAACAGCACCTCTGCTTGTTTTTCGTATAAATGACAGCCACCGCCTACAGATAAAGTTAAGTTGATTTTATCAATGTGTCGGAGTTTTGTTTTAACCGAAACTAGTGCATCGTTGGCGATGCGCGCAGATGCCATATCGATGTATTTTTGAAACGCGGTCATTTTCCCCTTAAGAAAAACCGTAGTTTCACCTCGTTGAATTGCGTCTTCAAGCCTGCTTGGCTCAATTTCGGCATTTAAGTCTTGTTTGATGTTTTGGACGGCTTCCTCAAGTATGTCCAGAACACCACTTTTAGGTATCGTCCCTGAATAACTAAGCTCAGGTTTTCCATTTTCAATTAGCATAAAAGTCAAAGCATAATATCCCGAATCCAAAATCAGTAATTTATCTTTATCAATTAATGAATGAGTGTTTACGCTCGCACAGTAATTAAAATATGCTCCAGACGGCTGAGCTACTATGAGCACTTTCCTCACTTCTATTTCACGACTATCAGAAATTTTGTGTTTGCCTGTGAAATTTCGTTCTAAAAATTCAACACGTTTTGGATCGGTTATTTGATTAACTGGGAGTCCTGTAACAAGTATGTCAAGCGTATCAGTTTTCAGCTCTGACAATAGAGCGTAAAACATTGCGCGATATGTGGCTGTTTCGATATAGTCCTGATGCGTATGCCTTGGCGAGTAATCAAGTCTAATAACACGATGCCCAACAAACCATGAAACCCCATCAGCAAAGACCCGAAAGGGTGCGGTTTCGTTGTATAGACCAGGTGTTGAGACGTAAGCGTAGTGCTTCTGTTTAATGGCTGTCGCAGGTACGACAACTGAACTTGTAACATCAACCTGCCCATCGGGCTTTATCACTCCATGCTTAAATTTTAGGTTACTGTAACCAATATCAGCCGCAGCTATATGTACGTTTTCTGTATTTTTCATTCTATATTCTCTCTGTTCGTTATTAGATTAATGCGTAGGCGGTGTGCGTTTTTAATATCTATGCACTTGACGCCATAAAGAGAATTTTAACTGAGTGAAAAATTACGAATGTCGCGCGGTTAGATAAAAAATGACGCCGCGCACGACAAGACAAATTTCTGGAGTGTTAATTTTCTTGTTCAGATTTGATATCTAGAAATATATAGTCTGGAGCCGACCCAAAGCGGTCTAAATACAATTCTTAATTACTTCGATGATTGGATATTTTGATGGAGTGGGTGCGATGACTGCTTACTAAATAAAAGAAGACATTACATTTTTTGAGGTCTTCACTTTTGTAATCCTAACTATTTAGTTCTGATATCAATCCTAAAATAGTTGGCCTTCATCATGAATTCTTTTTACACTCATTTAGAAAATGCTACATTAGCGCCTGAATACACCTGATAGTTTGAATAAGAAATTAGCTATAGGACTTTGGCATACTTTGATTATGCTCGCTGGAATAGCCGGGAAATAGTAATATTGGTCAAAAATAATTCAAAATCAACATCATAAAGAGTTGAAATTTTCCTGCTCCTAAACAAGGAATATAAGTGGCGATATTAGATCATTTAGCCGAAGAGTTTAATCAAGACACTATCCTATTTATAGGGTCAGGAGTATCTGTTCCCGCTGGGCTTCCTTCATGGTGGTCATTAGTTTCATGGTTAAGGGATTATACATCGGCAATAGGCGGAAATGTTGCCGCAGCGAGCGCTTTTCTAGAAGAGAATGATTTAGTAAAGGCTGCTACGGCATTAACTACAGAGCTAGTAAAACAGGATAAATCACTGATAGATTATTTCAATGACGATGAAAGATGCTCAGTTTTTCGTACAGCTGAACCGCAAGAGATTCACAAGTTAATTTCTCAGCTACCCACCTCTTCTGTAATCACACCTAATTACGACCTGTTACTTGAAAAAACTTATGATATGGCAGGTTGTCCACTACAGGTGGTTCATAAGGGTGAAGTAGAATCTTTAAATAATATCAAACGCAATAAGCTAGCTTGTTATTTATACAAATACCATGGTTGCATCACCAAGCCAGAGCATATCGTATTAGATTACAAACAATACAACACTGAAATTCATGGTCAGAGTTCTGACGCTGAGTGTTTGAAGAATTTGATTCAAACAAAAACGTTCGTTTTTATAGGTTCAGCTTTAGAAGACCCTGATTTTAATCATGTACGAGATTATTTAAATCAAATAAACCAGCCCAGTAGCATTGAATTCTGGGCCTTTATGAGAAATTGCGAAGCGAAAGTCGATTTTTATAAGGATACGTATGGTATCAACTTAATAAGTTATTCTGGCGATGGTCATGACCATTCAGACTTGTTAAATAAACTCGAAGAACTCTTAATCAAAATCAATGCTGTAGACGAAAGAAAACTAGAAGCAATTAAATTAGCTAACCCTGTAGTTAATGTCTCAGGAAGGCATGATGGCTCACTAAGACAAGCTTTAGTTCAAGCTAATGACGAAATTATCCCCCTTGATGAACAAATTCTAGGCTTCGTTGCTTTTTTTGGCACGGTAGAGAAAGATGAGTGTTTCAAGTACTTGAACGTTTATAAAGGGAATGACTTAGCAGACGTTTCTAATCGTGTAGACTATTTAATTATTCGAAAATTGCTTAAGCAAACTGAACATTTTTTACTGCCAATTAGGGAAGGTTATTCGATAGAAGCAGCGGAAATTGTAGAAGACGACATTATGGAATATTTGGCGGAGCGTGATAATGGATAATTTAAAACTAAAAGCTCTAGAGTATTTTGCAGCTAAGCCCCATGATGACCAAAAGGCTAAAAAGTACCTAAAAAATATTTATAAGGAAATACATGAGACAATAGATGAAGCAAGTTCATATGATTCTATTTCTTTGGCTTTTGAGGTTTTAGAGAAGTTTATTAGTCACGTTGCTGGCGACGCTATTATAGACTTGGACTTGTGTTGGCAGAAACTGCACAAAGGTGAGGAGCTAGTATTAAGTGATACTTACTTCAGCAAGTATCACACAAAAGAAAAGTTATATGCCAAGATTATAAGTTTACTAGGAAGGCTTAGATATATAGAGCAAGATAAAATTGTTCCGATTTTATTTCGTTTTTGGAAAGAAGAGGAATCTACCCAAAAAGATGTTGAAAAAGTTTTTAAGGAGCTAGCTGAGTTTAATTTGCACGCTGTAGAACAAATAGGGTTTAGTCCCCAATTGGCATTACTCGATGTCATTATGCAGTTGTCAGATGAAGAAAAATTTGAATTCTTTACTATTGTAATTATAGTTTTCAAGCAATTTCTATCAACGGATATAGAAAGCCATAGCTGGGAATATCACACCGTTACAACTAAGTCTATGGCTATACCAGCGTCAGAGCATATTGAGAAACTACGATCAGAAACTGTTTCATCTCTGATTAGTATGTATATGAATGCGAAAAAGCTTGAATTTAAAAAAGAACTTCTAAATGCTATGGATAGTGCCTGCCGTATTTGGTCGAGAACACAAGTGGACGATGGTGCAAGGCAGATTGTTGGTGAAAACGCTATTAAAGTACTGGAGTTTTGGTCTTCTTTAGTCACTACAGAGTCTTTAGAGTTAGTACAAAAAGTCGAACATGATGCTTACTGGAACTATTACCACGCAAATAGTCAGCAAGTTAAGGAAGCAGCCTTAAACGTAGAAACAGCTATTAAAAGTAACAAAGAATACCAGGTATATCGTGACCTAGTTGGGTTTGAAGGGGTGTTTGGTAGTTGGGAAGAAGAGCGTAACTTAAAGGGTGATTATGACAAGCAAAGAGACATACGCGAAAAGCGATTAAAAGCACACATAAAAAATGTTGATAAAGGTAACCTTCAAGAGTGGTTATCTAGAGTTGAGCACTATTTGAAAACGGACTCTAGAGACCTAGCAACATTTCCAGAGTTATTTAAGTTTGTGGAAGTTATTTCAAATCGTTTTCCAAAAGAGGTTCTATCAAGATTTGAAGAAACAGCAGCATTGGATAAATCAGCAATACCAATATTTATAGGCGTGTGGAATTCATCACTTAAGGGTAAATTCATTAACAAGATTGCTCAATGGTTAGATGAATCTAAATATTTATGGCAGCTTTCAGTTGCATTTATAAGTTTTGATGAAGTCAGTTATACCCTAATAGATAAATTTGTAGATAAAGCAATAGCCATTGAAGACTCACAAAGCATGAGCTCTTTTATTCGAGTCATGGATAAATGTAGCAAATATTTATCTGTAGAAGTGATCAATCAATTATCTGGAAAAATATTTACCTTTTTAAATCAACAACAAAACACGACATGGATTAATTATGTGTGGTTTGCAAGAAAAGATCAGTCATTTATAGATCTTCTATCTGAAGGAAGTATGAAGCTTTTGGTGGATAACTTGGTGTATGTCGACAATATCGATCATCAAGTCGAAAGCGTTTTAGAGCGCGTATCACTAAATAACATAGTTAACGTATTTTATTTCTTTGAACAACGAATTAAGCGTAAAAAACCAAAATATAATGATTTGGAAGATAGATATGAAGATATACCGTTTAGTCTATATTCCATAAATAAAGTATTAGCTGAAAATCCAGAAAAGCTAATTGAACTAATTAAAAGTAATTATGAATATGAGTATGGTATTCATCAGTATGGTGTTGCAAGTCTATTCAAGAAATGTTTTTCACCATTTGAGCCGCAGCTAATAGACTTAATTTTAGAGAATTTAAACCTCTCTAATGATAAAGAGCTTAATTTGGTCTTGGCAATAGCATCAAGTTACGAAGGCCATCTATCTATCCTTCCACTAGTGAGGCGAATACTTAAGGAAATAGAGTATGATGAAAATAATGTTGGTCGAATAAATAGTTTGCTAATGAGCACAGGGGTTGTTCGCGGGGAATATGGTGCCGCTGAAGCATACAAACGCAAGCTAGAAGATATAAGTCCATGGCTTAAGGATGACCACGTCAACGTTGTTAAATTTGCTCATCAATATTGTGAATTCTTAAGAAGAATTATTAAAGAAGAGATAAAAAGAGTTGACGAGCAAGTTGCTATAGAAAAGCACCATTATGGTTTGGGCGATTCAGATTAATAAAATTTGTATGACTCATAGTTGTGATAATTGCATGTTATTCATCGCAGCAAGATATGAATATTTTATCCACATTAAGGGATCAAAGCTCTTTTCAATGGAAAAGATGTCGGTTCTATATATTTAAATGTCCGGTATCTGCACCAAAGAAGTCCACCAGACAGCCACCAAAACTGACCCAGAAGTCGACTAAAGTGATACGACAATTTACTACTCAAAGTCCGCTACTGGCACTAATCAGTTTGGTAATACGGTGAACTCATGCCCTGAGGGGCGCAAACTTATTGCTTATTACCTCTGAAGGCGCATTATGATGAAAACGCAAGTTTCCCCAAAATGACATTGGAACAAAAACAAGTTTATTGGCTCCGTAGAGACTTATGTGTGCTATTTTTAGTCACTGAAGGACGTTGTTAGGTTGGCTTAGTTTTTATAATTTGAATGAACTGCAATTATAAGCTGTATTGATTAACCAGGGCATTGCTTGATGTACTTATCAGAAGCCTATCTAATGAAAAGGAGGGGGAGAAAAAGGTTTTATTGTTTTTTACAGTTTCATTGTGTAAACGTACCAATACCAATATTGCGTAGGTAACTATGAATAAAAATGAAATTTCTTGCCAAGTAAATACCGTAGTTCAAAAGCCTAATCCGTCTTCAATTGCATTTGCCAATGAGCAAATAGCTAATAATATAAGCCAGTTTCATAGCAGTATTCCAAACTATATTCCGACACCTCTTGTTAAATTATCAACGCTTGCCAAGCATTTGGGCATAAACGAGATTCTTGTA
>CAJWBY010000223.1 GCA_913020705.1 uncultured Colwellia sp. | reverse complement strand
CAAGGCGCTTTACTAACAGAAGGGATGCGGGTGGTGATATCACCACCCGCATCCCTTCTGTTAGTAAAGCGCCTTGATTCGCATTTTTAAACAGTAAATTAAGGGTTTCAAGCAGTGTGTCTATTTGTACAAGTACATTGGATTCCGCCAGAAAATCGATCTCTTCTTCTGGAAAGTCTATTGCAGCTTCAACAAAAATTCGCAGTTTGATCAGCTGGTCAACAATGTCATTAACTTGCTTTGAAAACTCACCTTGCAAAGAGCGCAATGCACATCGTGCGGCTTGTTCAGAGGTGCTGTTAATTAAATCTGAAATAGCTTCAGCTTGAACTAAATCCAGTTTGTCATTAAAAAATGCACGTTGAGAAAATTCACCTGGCTCAGCAAGTCTACCGCCATGTTGAATAATCGTTTTTAATAATAAATCCAGAATAACTGGACCACCATGCGCCTGTAACTCAACGACATCTTCACCCGTAAAGGAATGAGGATTTTTAAAGTAGAGTGCAATACCTTGGTCTAAACGTTCATTTTGGAAATCATGAAAATCGCAATAATGAGCAAAACGATTTTTGGGACTAAAACCAAGAATAGCTTCAGAAATCAATAGGGCTTGTGGCCCTGATATACGAACAATCCCCACACCACCACGACCTGCAGCGGTTGCAATCGCGGTAATGGTATCGGGATGATAGAGCGTCATAAGTTAAGCACTTATGTTAAGCGTTAGCTTTTTCAATCTGTCGTGTGATAACCCATTGCTGAGAAATCGACAATATGTTGTTTACTACCCAGTAAAGTACTAAACCAGCTGGAAACCATAAAAAGAATACTGTCATCATCACAGGCATAATTTTCATAATTTTAGCTTGCATAGGATCTGGTGGCGCAGGGTTTAACTGCATCTGAATAAACATACTGATGCCCATGATAATAGGGAGTATGAATAAAGGATCTTTCACCGACATATCGGTAATCCAGAACATGAATGGCGCATGACGTAGTTGTACGCTTTCAAGTAAGACCCAATACAAAGCAATAAATACAGGCATTTGCACGAGAATAGGTAAACAACCGCCTAATGGATTGATCTTCTCTTCTTTATACAACTTCATCATCGCTTGAGACATTTTCTGTCGATCATCACCATATTGCTCTTTCATAGTTTTAAGCTTTGGTGCAACTCGACGCATATTTGCCATAGAACGATAGCTCGCTGCCGATAGCTTGAAAAATAAGGCTTTCACTACCAAAGTGACCAAGATAATAGCGATCCCCCAGTTTGCGACTAAACCATAGAAGAAATCGAGTAATAAAAATAATGGCGTGGCAATAAAGAATAACCAACCAAAATCAACCGTCAAATCCAAGTTAGGTGCAATGGCTTCCAAGCGTTCAATTATTTTCGGCCCAAGATATAAATTTGCTGAAATCTCACCCGATTGACCCGCTTCAACCACGGTAGCAGGGCTAATAAAGCCCATCAAATACAAACCATTACGAACTTTACTTTGATAAGTATGTTTCACTTCAGCATTTGGAATCCAAGCACTTAAGAAATAATGTTGAATAAATGCTACCCAACCACCTTGAATCTCAGTATTAATAGGGTCTTCCAACATGTCATCAAAGTCATATTTTTCATAAGGTTTTTCTTTGCTTGAAAGCGCCATGCCTAAGTAAGATTGCATGCCCATGCTACTTTGTTGAGAAGGGTCACCACTGTTATCACGCACAATTTTACCTGATAAATTTCCCTCCCAAGCAAGCGTTGATTCATTATTTATGATGTAGGATACATTTAGCAGATAGTCATTACGTTTAAATTGATAACGCTTGATAATTGATACACCAGATTGATCAACATATGTGAGGTCAATCACTAGCTCATTTTCACCATCACTTAATTCATAGTTTGCGGCAGTACTAGTATAACTAGGCATTGGTCCATTTTTAGATGAATCGAAACCATTTTTACCAAATAAACCACTTTCAACAACATAGTGACGTATAGAGTTAGTTTCTAATAAAGGTAAGGCCTGCTCAGAACCTAAAGTTACTTTGTATTCAGGCATAGCGGCATAAACAATATTGCCGCCTTTTAAGTCAATAATGAGATCCAAAACATCAGTTTTAATACTAATAGTTTTATTCATCAGGTTTGTTGCTGACTCTGTGGTGTTATTCGCTAAAGCAACACCTTTTTCTTCAGGTACAGTAAACTCATCTTGCGTACTTTGCTGAGCTACTGTTGAAGATTCTTTTACCGATAATGAAGCGTCTATCGATGCAGTTGATGATGGGTAAACAGGTGTGGCTGCTTGTTGCACTGGAACCTGACCATAATCTTCATTCCAGGCAAGAATTAGCATATACGAAACAATTGCTAAGCCTATAAAAATAATGCCGCGTTTAACATCCATAATAGTTAACTACCAATTAATATTAAATATTTATAAAACGAGTGTTTGAAAGCATCTCATTTTGTTTTATTACAAGGTGAATGATGACAAATTTTATTTTCATCACTGCATTTATTATTCAGTTTAGGTACTGGATCTAAACCACCTTCACATCCGGGATGGCATCTTAACACACGTCGAACAGCAAAGTAGCTTCCTTTGAAAACACCGTGTATTTGCACAGCTTCAACAGCATATTGAGAACAAGAAGGATAAAAACGACAAGAAGGGCCAAATAACGGACTTATAAAGAGTTGGTAAGCACGAATTAAACTTATGACAAGCTTTGTCATAATGGCTCTCAGCATAGTGCTTTAGAAATTAGTGGGTTAAAAAATTTAAGCCGAAACTAGAGTTGATTCATTTTTCGGCTTAGCTTTTTCCATAAATATTGAAGTTCTTCAGCACAATCAGCACTATCGACTCGATCGATGCCTTTTTTAGCTAAAACGACTATATCCATGTGTGGAAGCGATGTTTGTCTATGTCTAAATGATTCTCGTAATAGACGTTTAACTCGATTCCTCTGTACAGCGAGCTTAACATGTTTTTTAGCAACAATAATTCCAAGCCTGGGCTTAGATAGGGTGTTACTACGTGCTAGAATTAAAAAGTGTTTACTGGAAACTCTTAGATCAACTGCTTGAAAAACACTGCTGTAATCTCCCGAAGTAAGCAATCTGGCTGTCTTCGGGAACTGCTTGCTTGAATTTGTATTTGTACTTTTCAAAGTCAGTACTAATCAAATTTTAGCTTATGCGCTTAGGACTTTACGGCCTTTTGCTCTACGACGGTTTAAAATCTGACGACCGCTTTTTGTAGCCATACGAGCTCTGAAGCCGTGTGTACGCTTACGTTTAAGAACGCTAGGTTGGAATGTTCTTTTCATTTCCAGTACTCACAAATTATTAGGTTGAAAAAATAAGGTGCGAGATTGTACGTTTTTTGACATGCATGAGCAAATCTTTTTTCACATTCTTTTTAAGTCCTTTCCCATTTCTTATCTTTTCGCTCTAGTCATTAATAATATTATTTATATATCTTTTTAATATTATGTTTTATTAGTGAGAACGATTTCTGTGGATATCCTTATAATAGTGTTAAAAATCAAAAGATTAGATTAATGATAACAAGGCTGTTAACTCTTGTATTAAGCTTGTGTTTAACTTGGATAAATATTGGATAACTTTTGCTTAAAATAATCCACAGATTTATCAGGCTAGTTTTCCACAAGTTAATTTTTAAGTATTTAGGTGAAAATAGTTAAAAATTTAATTGGTCTAATTTTAAATTAATTTTGTGCACAAGCTTGTGTGTAAATAGATCATCATTTTGATTTAAAACAAAAAAGATATACACAGGCTGTTTATTCTTCTAAAAATAGGGCTAGCGATGATGCTCAATTACCGTTAAAATTCACAGGCTTTTAAGCTTCTACTCTTATTTAAAAACCTATCTTTATTTTATAGATAGAAAGTAGGTTTACTATTAAGACAAGTAATAGCTTCTCTACTCAGTATTGTTTTTTGTTCTGTTTTTATTTAGAAACTATTTAGTTATAAAAATAGTAGTCTCTATTTAGTTAGCTGCAGCACAAATTTATTTATTAGTAAGTAGTGGTGAAAGATTGAACGCTATGGACTAAGCATTAACCTTTAAATTTTTGAAATGAGAGACTAAGTGCAAGATACTGTTTGGGCTGATTGTTTAGTTAAGTTAAAAGAAGAGCTGCCTGGGCAGCAATTCAATACTTGGCTAAGACCACTTCAAGGTGAATATAAAGAAAGTACGCTTCATCTATATGCGCCCAACAAGTTTGTGCTTGATTGGGTGAAAGAAAAATTTCTTAGACGTATTTATGAATTGTTATCCGAACACAGTGGTAATGATGAAGCCTCTGATGTTGAATTAAAAATAGGTTCAATCAAGAATAAAGACACCATACCTAAAAAACCGTCAGCAACCCGTGCTAAATCAAAAAGTAATGCTTCAGAAAAAGGTGTTAATAAACCACCTAGCCAAACAGTTGACCGTAGGGTAGATGTAGAAGGTGGGATTAAACACCAAAGCGCTTTAAACCCTAATTTTACCTTTGATACCTTTGTTGAAGGTAAGTCCAACCAACTCGCTCGTGCCGCATCTGTCCAGGTAGCTGAGAATCCAGGTGGCTCATACAATCCTTTATTTTTGTATGGGGGAGTTGGTCTGGGTAAAACGCACTTGATGCACTCTGTTGGTAACGAGATTGTTCGCAAAAATCCGAATGCCAAAGTTGTTTATTTGCACTCCGAACGCTTTGTTGCGGATATGGTCAAAGCCCTACAAATGAATGCCATTAATGACTTTAAGCGATATTATCGTTCTGTTGATGCTTTATTGATTGATGATATTCAATTTTTCGCACGTAAAGAACGTTCGCAAGAAGAGTTCTTTCATACCTTTAATGCTTTACTTGAAGGTGGCCAGCAGATGATTTTAACCTGTGATCGCTACCCAAAAGAAATTGATAATATGGAAGAGCGACTTAAGTCCCGTTTTGGTTGGGGCTTAACTGTGATGGTTGAACCACCTGAGCTTGAAACACGCGTGGCTATTTTAATGAAAAAAGCCGAGCAAAATAAAGTCGCCCTTAATAGTGAATCTGCCTTCTTTATTGCACAAAAAATCCGCTCAAATGTTCGGGAATTAGAAGGCGCATTAAAACTGGTAGCGGCCAATGCTCACTTTACCGGGCAGGATATTACGCCTATGTTTATCCGGGAGTGTTTAAAAGATTTATTAGCTTTGCATGATAAGCAAGTGAGTATTGATAACATACAGCGTACGGTTGCTGACTATTACAAAATAAAAGTCGCCGATTTACTTTCAAAGCGACGAACACGCTCAGTTACCCGGCCTCGGCAGATGGCTATGGCACTAGCAAAAGAATTAACTAATCATAGCTTGCCTGAAATAGGCGATGCTTTTGGTGGACGAGATCATACTACGGTATTGCATGCCTGCAGAAAAATAGTTGAACTACGTGACAGTGACGCCGGTATACGAGAAGATCACCATAACTTTATGCGAACATTAACGACTTGATTGAGATGACGAGCCGATAACAATGAAATTAACGATAAATAGAGAAGATATCCTTAGCCCCCTTCAGATTATTTCAGGCGTTGTAGAGCGTAAACAAACAATGCCTGTATTGTCGAATATCCTGTTAATTGCTGAACAGGGTGACGTGTCGCTCACAGGCACGAATATGGAAGTTGAATTGGTTTGCAAACTTGATAATGTTCAAGTTGAAATGGAAGGCCAGATTACTATTCCAGCCCGCAAGTTAGTCGATATTTGTCGTTCGTTGAAAAGTAATGCAGTGATTGGGCTAGAGCTTGAAGGTGACAAGATACATTTACGTTCAGGTAAGAGTCATTTCTCGTTATCTACTTTACCTGCTGACCAGTTTCCAAATATTGAAGAAAATGAACATGATCTTGCCGT
>CAJWBY010000222.1 GCA_913020705.1 uncultured Colwellia sp. | reverse complement strand
ATGATAACTAATGCCATGAATTCTATCTTGATCATTTCTGCGCATTCGTTCTGCTAAAGCAAAAGCCATAAATGTTATCTCAATCATAACCGCAAACAGAAATGCATTACGTGTTAAGAATGTTGAGTCAACATAATTCAATAAAACTAAGGGTTGTATTACTGCCCCCGCGAGTAAAGGCATCCATGAAATAAAATAAAAACGTGCCCAAGAGAAATCTTTAGATAATCGACTGAAGATAATAAACATTGAAAATAAGTAATAAGCTGGTTGTATTGAAAAAAACAGTTTTGTTTGAGTTATTTGATTTAAACTCAACGAATAAAAAGCGATAACTATTAAGAAGATACTTGAGGCAATGCCTATTTTATAGGTTATATTTTTAACTTGGTCATATCGTAAGAAATACAAAGAAAAAAGTAATAAAAAGAATACTAAAAAATAATCTATGAATAGTAAATACTCATGAATAGAATATTGAATATGCTTACTGAAAATTAAGTAACCGTAACCGGTTAAACCTGCAAGAACTATAAAAGACGAAATCAAGTAGCCAATATATACAAGATATACTTTATCTCTGGTCGCGAAAAATAGTACAAGATTGTAAGTCGACATTAAGAGAATAATTCCAATAAAAAGACCAAATACAATTTGTGCGTAATCAACACGTTTCTCAAAATTTTCTTTGTAATAAATAACTAAAGGTACATTGGGAGGCCCATTACTTTTTAAATGTGCAATGAGTTGAATAGAGCCATTTCCAACAAGATCAAAACTCATATTCGGAAATACATATAATAGTTTTTTTTGATCAACGAATGTATTTTGTTGAGAGATTAAATCTACGTTATCTAGAGTATAATTAATTTTATAAACATCAAAAAAAGCCAACATACTATTATCAGCATGTAACACTAAGTGTTTAATATTCGGAGAGTTATTGGTTATGTTTATTTTTACCCAATACGATTGGTAACCTAACTCATAAGGGATATCATTTGCTAATGATGGGGTAAACAGCGTTTTAAACGCTTTATTATCGATGAGCGTATTAATATCAAAATTATTGTTATAATCAATGTAATAACTAAATTTACTTGTTATTAAAGAAGAGTCACTCTTTAACGAAAGCTCATCAATATTGCTAATAAATTTCCAAACACTGCTAAAAATAAATAATAATGCGAGTAAAATGCAAGAAATAAAGATTGATCTTGTTATCGTAGAAACATTTAAAGGTAATTTGATCATATGGGTAATATTAAGAATAGCGGAAAAATTTTATGTTATTAATTTAGCAGAAGAACTGTAATAAAGGCAGGTATAGATCAAAATAAAAAAGCTCACTGTTTAATTAGTGAGCTTTAATGTCAAATTACTAACTTATTGTTATAATTTATATTTATTAAAAAGCGGTGGTATCTTTAAATAATCCAACTTTTAAATCTTTAGCTGTGTAGATTACTTTGCCATCAACTAACACTTCACCATCACCAATCCCCATAAATAACTTACGTTTTATAACGCGTTTTAACGTTATTTTGTACGTTACTTTTTTATTGGTTGGTAAAATTTGTCCTGTAAATTTAACTTCACCCACACCTAACGCACGACCACGACCAGGGCCGCCAGACCAACCAAGAAAAAATCCGACAAGTTGCCACATAGCATCTAGGCCTAAACAACCGGGCATTACAGGATCACCTTTAAAGTGACAATCAAAAAACCAAAGGTCTGGGCTAATATCAAGTTCAGCAATGATTTCACCTTTACCATATTCTCCACCATCGTCAGTGATTGAAATAATACGATCCATCATTAACATATTGTCTGAAGGTAATTGACTATTTCCTTCGCCAAACATTTCGCCAGTACCGGCTTTTACTAAGTCTTCTTTAGAGTATGAGTTTTGATCTAACATGAGGTCACTTTTTTCAGTAATAATTTATGCGCTACTTTAGCGAACACCTGTACACTAAACAACTCCGAGCAGTGCTTTTTTTGAGTTTTATTCATATAATATTAGATTGTTAATCTGTTTTTATATATGATTTGGTTACGCATAACCTTGTTTGGTGTTTTAACGATTTTGGTAACGTATTGATGAACGAAAAGAAAAAAGCATTTAGTAACGCAGAGAAACAAAAAAGATACCGAGATCGCCAAAAAGAGTCTGGTAAAAAAGAAATGCGCGGTTATCTATCGCCAGAAGCGCAAAACTGTTACGAGCTTATTGCAGATCAAACGAAATGGACTGACAGTGTTATCTTAAGTAATGCTGTCCGATTGACTTATGCCGCTTATAAAAATGGTCAGATTGGGTTGTTAAATAACTGGTTAAAGAAAAATGATCTATAGTTGAATTTTAAGCAAATCGTGGGTTAATAAAGCAATGGAATATTTCTGTTACACTTTTTCAATCAAGAAGGTTGAATTCAATTGTACTGCTTGTTAATACCCTATATGCTCTAACCATATTAAGAATATGAACTATATATTCTACTACATTATAATAATAGTTAATTAAGGTGAAGCTCGTTGATAAATGTTCTATTGGTTGATGATCATGAGTTAGTCCGCACAGGGATACGTAGGATCCTTGATGACGTGAAAGGACTTAAGGTTATTGGCGAGGCAGAAACTGGAGAGGAAGCCGTATTATTTTGTCGAAAGAATGAACCTAATGTTGTGCTAATGGATATGAACATGCCAGGTATTGGTGGTTTAGAAGCGACAAAAAAAATAATTCGTTATTCACCAGACATCAAAGTGATTGTGTTAACTGTTTATTCTGAAGATCCAATTCCTACCAAAGTCATGCAAATTGGTGCGGCAGGTTATTTAACTAAAGGTGCGGGTGCTGATGAAATGGTCAATGCTATTCGTGCAGTAAACAGCGGGCAGCGCTACATAACACCTGACATCGCCCAGCAAATGGCATTAAGTCAGTTTAAATCAAATGAAGAAAACCCATTTAATACCTTGTCAGAGCGTGAACTTCAAATCATGCTGATGATAACTCGTGGTGAAAAGGTCCCTAGTATTTCAGAACAACTGATTCTAAGTACCAAAACGATTAATAGTTACCGATACAGAATGTTTGAAAAACTAAACGTCGGTAACGATGTAGAGCTTACTCATCTTGCTATTCGTCATGGTATGATTAAAACAGAAACCTTATAAACCTTGCCAGATTCTCCGTCCCTTTTTGACCATCAAGCTTTTCTTTCTGCGGTTTCTCAACAAGCTGGTGTTTATCGAATGTATGATAAACACCAAACAGTTATATATGTAGGCAAAGCCAAACAGCTTCAAAAACGTCTCGCTAGTTATTTTCGCAAAGATGTAGGTAATGTTAAAACTAAAGTCTTAGTCAGTCATATCATTGCGATTGATGTTACCGTCACTCATACTGAGGGTGAAGCTTTAATCCTCGAAAATAACTATATAAAGAAATATCTTCCTAAATATAATATTTTACTTCGTGACGATAAATCCTACCCATATTTACTAATAACCGATCATAAACATCCCAAACTAGGTGTTCATCGTGGTGGTAAAAAAATAAAAGGTGAATATTTCGGCCCGTACCCAACAGTTGGTGCTGTGTGGGAAAGTTTGCGTTTAATGCAAAAACTGTTTCCAGTCCGTCAATGTGAAGATAGTTATTATCGCGCTCGTAGTCGTCCCTGTTTGCAATATCAATTAAATCGTTGTTCAGCACCTTGTGTAGATAAAATATCAATTGATGACTATCAGCAACAAGTGGATCTGGCAAAGCTATTTTTACGAGGAAAAAGCTCTACAGTTATTGATAGCCTAGTAAGTGAGATGGAACAAGCTAGCCAAACGCTTAATTTTGAGGCAGCAGCAAAATATAGAGATCAAATAGCGACACTACGACAGGTTCAAAAACAGCAGTACGTTAGTGGTATTGTGGCAGAATTAGATGTTATTGGCATATATATGGATAAATCGCAGGTTTGTGTGCATGTATTATTCATACGAGATCAAAAAATTCTTGGTAGCAAAAGTTATTTTCCTACTATTCCTGCCAACACAGAACAAGCTGAAGTATACGAAGCCTTTATAAGCCAACATTATTTAGGGCAAGATTTAAAAAGTGCAGCTATTCCAAAAGAAATAGTGATCAGTGATACTTTTGAAAATATTGAAGAGCTTACCAAACTTTTAAGTGTACAAGCTGATCGCAATGTAAAGATTGCAACAAAAGTAAGAAGTGAACGCGCACAGTATTTAAAATTGGCGTGTACTAATGCAGAAAATGCATTAGCGACTAGGAATAGCCATAAAGAGTCTATGCAAGCACGTTTTTCAGCATTGAATGAAGTCTTTGAGCTAGATAATGGTATCAATAGAATAGAATGTTTTGATATCAGTCATACTATGGGGCAACAAACCGTTGCGTCAAATGTGGTATTTAACCAAGAGGGCCCTTTGAAGAGTGACTACCGTCGCTATAACGTTTATGGAATAACGCCCGGCGATGATTATGCTGCAATGTCATTTGCACTCAATAAACGCTATGGAAAAGTGACGAACATGGATAATATGCCAGACATTGTCTTTATAGATGGTGGTAAAGGACAACTGTCAAGAGCTGAAGAATTCTTTGCAAAGCTTCAAACTGATATCAATTTAGAAAGAATTCCTTTATTAGTTGGGGTTGCTAAGGGGGAAGGGCGAAAGCCTGGACTTGAAACGTTGATATTAGCAGGAAGTCATCAACTTATATCCTTACCTTCTACCTCATCTGCTTTACATCTAGTACAACATATTCGAGATGAGTCACATCGTTTTGCTATTACTGGTCATCGTGCTAAGCGTCAAAAAGCTAGTAAAAAATCTACACTTGAATCTATTGAGGGTATAGGAGCAAAGAAACGTCAAGCCTTATTAAAATATCTAGGTGGTCTTCAAGAAGTTATACAAGCTGATAGAGTGGCGCTTGAAAAAGTTCCGGGTATTAGTAAAATACTCGCAGAAACTATTTATAATGCCTTACATGAAAAATAAGTTATTCATTACCTTCTAATAAATTTTCCAATTTATGTTTACGCATAATTTCTATTTTATTGATAAAAATTTTCGTCTCTGTCTTAATCTGTGTAGAATGTGGCAACGCTTTTTTTTAGTAGTAGTAAAATTTATATATGTGGACTATTCCAAACCAAATCACTATGTTCCGGATAATATTAATACCAGTATTCTTAGTGGTCTTTTATTTGCCTGTTTCGTGGAATCATTTCGGCGCATTTGCCGTATTCTGGCTTGCATCTATAAGTGATGCACTCGATGGCTATTTAGCGCGTAAACTGAATCAATCATCTGCTTTCGGTGCGTTTATTGACCCTGTAGCTGATAAATTAATGGTTGTTGCAGCTTTAGTGTTACTTATTCAGGACTATCAATTATGGTGGATTTCAATTTCAGCCATTCTAATGATTGCTCGTGAAATTTTTATCAGTGCATTACGTGAATTTATGTCTTCACGTGGTAAAAGAGATGAAATTGCAGTTTCTCAAATGGGAAAATATAAAACGGCAGCACAAATGTTAGGAATTATGGGGTTAATTTGGCAGCCTGATTACGATATACCATTAATTTTGTTTTATTTCCCACATGAAATACTTATGTTTATCGCTTATTTCTTTTATGCGGTAGCTACAGTGCTTACTTTTTGGTCAATGATTTCATATTTTAAAGTCGCTTGGCCAGAGTTAGCGAAACAAGATAGCTAGATAACGCACTTTTTAGTTAAAAAAACGTCAAATAAGCCGCTTTTTGAGCAGTCGAAATAAAATTGAAATTAAATAGTTGACTCCCAATAATTTCAATGTAGAATGCGTCCCAAGTTGACAGGGAGTCAGCAGATGAAGCGGCTGTAGCTCAGCTGGTAGAGCATCACGTTGCCAACGTGAATGTCACGA
>CAJWBY010000221.1 GCA_913020705.1 uncultured Colwellia sp. | reverse complement strand
TGAGTCTATTTATCAAGGTGGCTGGTGCGACATATATATTCTATTTGGCATTGCTGATAGCAAATTTCAATGCCGCTGATCGCGAGTTTACTCACTCTGAGCCCTTAAATTTCTACAAAGGGTTTATATTTCAGTGGATTAACGCAAAGGCTTGGGTTGTATGTCTCGCCGCTGTATCTGTTTTTAGTACACCAGGTGAACTATATTTTGTTCAAATAACAACCTTAAGTGTCGTCTTTTTTATCGTAGGCTTTCCTTGTGTTGTAGCCTGGGGGTTACTCGGCTTATTTCTTCGACGACATATGAAGAATGTTAAATATGTGCGTCGTTTTAATATCACTATGGCACTTCTTCTTGTCGCATCTGTCATCCCTGTGATAAGAGACATCTTGCAAAACTCAGGAGCATTTATAAACTAGCGTCAATACTTTTGCATGAATTACAGATAAATTGAATAAACCTAGGAATACAGGATATCGTGTATACCGACATTTTCGTTGTGTTATTGCGGTAAAGATTTTTGGAGAAGTGCAGCTTAAAAATAAATAGCGTCTTCATTACTTGCTGGATTATGTCGAGATTGAAGTAACACCCTTGATAATTAGTTATATGTTGGTAGTTAGAAACTTTTTTATATTCAATAACATTTGATAATAATCATAAAAATCAAAAGATAGTGCTTTAGATTGGAAATTGACAGGGCTATTTATGTAGTTAAAACTTAATACTTAAGGGGATTATTACGCTTTTATGGGTTTCTTTTCTAGACAAGCCATAGAAATTTATCTTCTTATAATTTCTAGGTTAAACACCTGATAGACCTGTAACGGTCAACTATAACCTCTGGGGTAAATAATATTTTTGCAGACAATCGGAAGCTTTGTATACTTTAACTTCCGTTTGTCGCAAATTATTCCCACTTCAACTGACCTTCTATACCCGCATAGCGAAATAAATGATATATTTCCAAAGTTTTATACTCACAATCAGAGAGAATAAGTTAGTCATATGAAAATAAAAAAAAGATTAGTGCTAGCAGCTATGCTTTTGCCGCTTGCAATCGCGTCATCAGTAAATGCTTCAGCCATAAAACAAACTAAAGGCAACTATGAAGATAAGTTCCGCCAATTAGATGAAACACTCCCTACACCAAACGTATATCGTAATGCTTCTGGTGAACCAGGTGAAAACTATTGGCAACAGCAAGTAGACTACAAGATTAAAGTTTCACTTGATGAACAAAAGCGTCGCTTATCAGGTAGTGAAAAAATCACCTACAAAAATAACTCGCCATACAAACTTAAGTATTTGTGGGTACAGTTAGATCAAAATGTTTTCAAAGAAGATTCTATCGGGAGTATGACAAAAACATTTAACGGTGATTCCCCTGCTGCATTTTCAAGTGATGGTGGTAAGCCTGCAAAGCTAAGTTTAAATACTTTACGTCGTCATCAGTTTTTAGCTGATAACGACGTTGGTTATGAAATCAGTGCGATTAAAGACAGCCGTGGTAAGGCATTAAGCTTTACTGTTGTTGGTACTCAAATGCGTATTGATTTACCTAAGCCTCTAAAATCAGGCAGTGACATAGAATTTTCTATCAATTTTGCATTCAACATTGTTGAAGAAGATGCAGTTTCAGCGCGTTCTGGTTACGAAAAATTTGAAGACGGTAACGACATCTTTCTACTTGCACAGTGGTTCCCGCGTTTACACGCATTTACTGACTACGAAGGTTGGAACAATAAAGAGTTTTTAGGCAGTGGTGAGTTCACATTAGAATTTGGTGACTACGAAGTAGAAATTAACGTTCCTGCTGATCATATTGTTAGTTCAACAGGTGAATTAGCTAACCCGAAAGACGTATTAACAAAAACACAGCGTAATCGTCTAAAAGAAGCAAAAACAGCTAAACGTCCAGTGTTTATTGTGACTGAGAAAGAAGCATTAGAAAACGAAAAAGAAGGCACAAACAAGCGTAAAACGTGGGTATTCAAAGCTGAAAACGTACGTGATTTTGCGTGGGCTTCATCACGTACTTTTATGTGGGATGCAAAAGGTTACCAACAAGGTGGCGATACCATGGATCATGTCATGGCGATGTCGTTCTACCCTGTGGAAGGTGGCGATTTATGGAAGAAGTACTCAACTGAGTCTGTTATCCATACCATGGAGGTGTATTCTCGCTACTCATTTGATTATCCATACCCAACAGCACAATCAGTTAACGGTCCTGTTGGCGGCATGGAATATCCAATGATCACCTTCAATGGCCCGCGTACTGACTTACAAGATGACGGTTCACGTACCTATTCTCAAGCCGAAAAGCGCTTCTTAATCGGCGTAGTTATTCATGAAGTAGGTCATATTTATTTCCCTATGATAGTGAACTCTGACGAGCGCCAATGGACTTGGATGGATGAAGGCCTGAACAGCTTCTTAGACGGTGTTGCTGGTCGTGAGTGGGATCATACAATTCCTTGGGGTGTTGAACCACGCGATATTACTGGTTACATGAAGTCTCAAAACCAAGTGCCAATTATGACTCAATCAGACAGCGTATTACGTTTAGGTCCTAATGCTTATACTAAACCTGCTGCTGCACTTAACATTTTACGTGAAGTAATTTTAGGTCGTGAACTATTTGATTTCGCGTTTAAAGAATATGCAGAGCGTTGGATGTTCAAGCGCCCTACTCCTTCTGATTTCTTCCGTACAATGGAAGAAGCCTCAGGTGTGGACTTAGATTGGTTCTGGCGTGGTTGGTTCTACTCAACGGATCATGTAGATATCTCTATCGATAAAGTTTATCAAATGCGTTTAGATACTAAAAATCCTGATATCGATTTCACCCGTTTACGTGATATTGAAAATGAAAAACCTTCTTCTTTATTTGTTGAGCGTAACAAGGCTGAAGGTAAAGCCTTATGGGTAGATACTAACGAAGATGTTTCCGATTTCTACGATGATAATGACCGTTTCACGGTAACAAACAAAGAGCGTAATTCTTTCAATAAATTCTTGAAAGGCTTAAAGCCTTGGGAACGTCGCGTATTTGATCGAGCTATTGAAGAAGACAAGAACTACTATGTGTTAGAATTTTCTAACAAAGGTGGTTTAGTGATGCCAATTATTTTAGAACTAACCTACAAAGATGGTTCAAAAGAAAATCAGTATATCCCTGCTGAAATCTGGCGTCGTAACGCGAAGAACGTTCGTAAGCTCATTGTCACAAATAAAGATAAAGAGTTAGCCAGTGTTGTTGTTGATCCAGGTTGGGAAACAGCTGACGTAGATGTAGAGAATAACTACTACCCTCGTCAAATTATTCCATCACGCGTTGAAGCTTATAAGCGTAAGAAGAGCACAGCTAAAGTTAGCCGCGATATTATGAAAGATATCAAAACTGAGCTAAAAACTGATGACGACGATAAAGAAAAAAATGATAAAAAGGATAAATAATGCCTAAAGGCTTATTATTTTTTATTACTGTAATTTTGCTGATAGTAACTAGTTTTGTTTCAACAAACATAGCTTTTGCTCATCAGCAAAAGGCAGCTGAGACCACTGTGTTGTTTAACAAACATTCTGGGCAACTTGAAGTGTCACATCGATTTTACATGCATGATACTGAACATGCTGTACAAACCTTGTTTGACAAACATGCTGATATTATTGACTCAGAAAAAACACAGCAGCAGTTTGCCAACTATGTAGCTAAACAATTTCTAGTTCACACAATAAGAGATGAAGCCCTACCACTAACCAGTGTGGGGTTTGAAGTAAACGGTAAATTTTTCTGGGTTTATCAGGAAACAGCGATACCTGACACACTTGATGGCGTAAAGTTGTTTAATGGTGCATTACGTGAGCTTTGGCCTACACAAATCAATATGGTTAATATTGAAGGTAAAGGTAATGTACGCACTCTGTATTTTAGTGACAATAGCAACTGGTTAACAGCGAAATTTAACTAGGATACGTTTGCTTTACATAGATATTATTTTAAGTTTAATTGGCAGTTAATGTAGTGAATTTTACAAAAAACAATAGGGATACTATCGTATTTCAAGAGATTGTTCGCGTGATAAAACTACATAACTAGTGCATTTATGTACGCCAAGTAGCTGACTTGTAATCAGCAGATCGCTAGTTCGACTCCGGCAGTCGACACCATTTATTATCTTTGGAAACGAAACCTTAACAGCAATGTTAAGGTTTTTTTCGTTTAGAATTTGTCGTTTGATATCATAACGAGTAGAACTGACCGTCACTGAGTCGAACTGTCACAGCATTTAATACACAACCTCACCTATTCTTAGTTATATACGTGATTTACCTCGTCATATGGACAATTACATCAGTTGTGCCACCTAATTGCATCAGAACTGCAAGTCATTATCATCTAATACTGTCACCTAATAACATTTACTGCGACCACTGAATAACATTAGATTTACCACTAATAAATATGATCACTTGGTGCGCATGCCTGACATTAACTATGGGCTGTTCTTTAGGTCAACTGATAGCCCAGCCTGTGTGAAAACTATTTCAAACTTGAGAAATTGGTTAATACCAACGAAAAAATGTTCTTTATATTAAATTCTGTATTACATTTGATTTAAAGCTACCTATTAATTGACGTAGCGTCGCATAAAAATTTTACTTTGGGAGTTTTCACACAACCTGAGCCAGTTGCTGACATTAGATATTGTGAAGTTATGAACATTTTAGGGGCAATTTTAACCAATATTTACTGCATGTTTTAGGGGCTGGCGCTCATTATAGTCGTTCATATTTAGTAATGAACGCTCACCATGAGCTAAAACAATCAATAACTGAATTTGATGTGGAAACTAAATCTACTACAATAATTAATGAAACTGAACAGTTGGTGATATGTGGATATCCAATTAGAGATTTAGATCGTTTAATGTCATTTTATTTGGCTGCAAAAAATGCTAATAGATATTTAGTAATTGACCTAAAGCAGGCGTATCTTTTGAAATTGTTTTCCGGCTCGGCTAATTTTAGTAACCTGTATCCTTCACCTACGGATAAAGCAATTAAAATTTTCATTCCAAGAGGAAAATGGAGTCTAATAGATAAGGACGTGGCAAAATTCTCTGAGAGGCAGTTTTACATGGATTATACAGGATGGCAAGAAGAATTTTTGGATTATCCAAATAAGGTAGATTATCGGGATGTGGCAAAAAATCAAAAGGAATTTGTCTTTTATTGCAGTGATTTTAATTTGCAAAATCTAATTGATATCAAACCAAACCCTGGCTCTAGCTATATCCGTTCACTGACTGAACCATTTGATCAAGAGATGGAGCTAAAAGAGGAGCAGATCAAAAACTGGTTTGAGCATGTTGGCATAATTAGTAAGGAACGAGAATGGAATCAAGTTCATGTGTCTGGCCACGGAGATGGTGAACAGATAAAGCGTGTCATTGATGGGGCAAACGCCAAAAAACTAATTCCAATCCACACACATCATGATGAATATCATAAAAAATGGCACTCAAATGTACATACCGTAAACAAACACGGCATTTATGATTTAGGAAATTAAAACTCTAAACCAAAGAAACCCATTGCAGTTTTCTTTGAGAGATTTTTATTTTTTGACTGACAATAAATTGTGCCGCGAAAGGATTCTTTTTACCATATTGTTGGCTACCAACTACGGTCGCCCCACTACCAAAGCCGGATGAATTAATCGGCAAATTGACAATATTACTATTCTCATCGAAAAGCTGTTTAACTTGGGTTAGTACTTTGAGAGACCAGCTTTGCGCATCGTTGTCATAATCGACATCGCAATCTAAACGGTCGGCAATTTTTGTTGCGCCAAGGTTGGAGAGTTTCTGATCGAAGTCTTTGCCAGTCTGGCAGAAGAACTCATAACTAGAGTCACCTAATGCTAATATGCTGTAACGCAAATTTTCTAGTTTTACTGCTTTTTTTGACGACAAATATTCGTGCAAAGTA
>CAJWBY010000220.1 GCA_913020705.1 uncultured Colwellia sp. | reverse complement strand
TAATAAGACCGCTGATTAAGCTATTCGCCATATTGCCACCGCCGATAAATCCTATTTTTTTTGTTTTCATCATGTATGCACTATCTCTATAAAATTATAAGTAATATGGTCTTTAAGGTTGGGGCATTTTATCTGTTTATCAACACTAAAACCTGAGTTCAGACAGTGTCGTTTGGTTTTACCTTAAGCGCACCACAATCATCACTACATAAGACCCAAATACGTTTACCTTGTCATCCCCGCAGCTTACCTTAATCATATCTTCCATCATAAAAAATATGCCATCAACATTTTGTTATACCCCTCAAAAATACCATAAAATACCTATGGATTACAATTCCCTTAACACGCGCATAGGCGCATGATTAACCACAGAGCGGGTTCCCCAGAAACCGACTAAACCTATCAGCAAAGCCGACCCAATAGGAAACAATAAACACAGGCTTAGATTAAGATCAAAATCCATTTTTAATACCCAATGGTATAAGGCATATAATATCAATTGCGCCATCAATACTGCCAGAATACCAGACATTAAACCTAATAGACTGAACTCGATCCACTGTATTTTTTGTAAAAAATGCCTTTTAGCACCTAGAGTACGCATCAAAACACCTTCATAAATACGTGCATCTAGCGTTGTATAAACAGCCGCAAAGAGCACCAAAAATCCTGCTAATAAAGCAAAATATAACAAATAATTAATGGCCGCAGTCAATTGTTTCAAAATCCGTTTCAGCTGCTGTAATAATAAATCTACATCTAATACAGTCATAGCAGGATACTTCTTAAGTAACTGATTTAGAATATCTTTATGATCTTCTGAGAGGTAAAAGCTCGTGATATAAGTATGTGCAAACTGCTCTATCGTTCCGCTGGAAAAAAACATATAAAAATTGGGTTGCATGGTATCCCAGTCGACTTTTCTAATACTATCGACTTGTGCTTCGATTTGCTCATTAGCAATGGTAAAAGTAAGCCGATCCCCCATAACCACTTTAAGACTTTTGGCTAATTTTTCTTCTATTGAAACGAGCCCTGGTTTTCGTTTTTGCTGAGCGTCACCTGCAACAATTTTGTTATCCACAGGCAACGTGGCTCCCCACGTTAAACTTAAATCTCGATGTATAGCGCGTTCACCTTGCGATTCTTTGCTAACAATTTGTTGTACCGGAATATTGTTAATGGCAACTAAGCGACCTCTGACGACAGGGTAAAAATTTTCAATCGTTACACCCTGCTCTTTCAAGTCGAGTGCCAATTGATCTTTTTGTTCGGCAAAGACATTAAGTGCAAAATGGTTGGGGGCGTTGGTTGGTAATTGCTTTTGCCAATCCCTAATTAAATCAGTACGAACGGTAAAACTGAGAATAATCGCTAGTAAAGTAATGCTGAAAGCCAGAATTTGCGTAATATTGCTATTTCGGTGCTTTGACAGCCCTTGTAGGCCAAAACGCCAAGTTAAATTGACATGTGGTAGTAATAAACGAGTAAGCCCCAACAAGCTATAGGTAAGGCCGCCTAAAACAGCTAAGCTGAGCATGCCAGCAGCGACGATACTAAATGTCATTTTCAGGTCTTGAGTATATTGGCTAATCAATAGGACTAATAAACTGATTGCTAAACCATAGACTAACCAAGCACTACTTGGTAGTGGCGTTAAATCACGTTGCAATATACGCAAGGGAGATACTTGTTTTAGGCGTAATAAAGGCGGCAAAGCAAAACCAAATAAAACCACAATGCCAATAATCATGCCGAATAACACCGCCAAATAACTTGGATCTGCTACTTGTGCGGGTAATAAATCACGTAGCAATTGAAATAATAACTCTTGGCTAATCCAACCTAAAATACAACCGATAAAACTGGCAATCAGTCCAATTAATAAAAATTGCCATAAAAATAGCTGCAACACTTCATTTTGTTTATAACCTAAACAACGCAAAATCGCAGTGCTATTAAAATGACGCTCACTAAAACGGCGCGTTGCCATAGCAATAGCCACACCGGCAATTAAAATAACCACAATACTGGACAGTCCTAAATAACGTTCTGCTTTTTGTAATGCAGATCCCAGTTTAGGTCGATCATCATAAATATCCATCAAGCGCTGTGAAGCCGTTAACTGTGGTTTGAGCCATTGCTTAAAATTAACGATATCCACTTCTGCGCCTGCAAACTGAAAGAAATGGTGCACATGACTACCGGGTTGTAATATTTTGGTCGCGCCTAAGTCAGCCGCATTCATCATAACTCGCGGTGATAGGCTGTATAAATCGCCCCGCTTATCAGGCTCATAAGTAATAATATGGCTGACTAATAAAGATATTTCACCTACTTGTAACGGATCCCCTAATTTAAGTTTTAGGGCTGATAAAATACGCGACTCGACCCATGCCTCACCTTGCTTTGGGCCATGTTGAAGTATTTTCTCCTGTGCATAAGTACCTTTACGGGCTTTTAAAATGCCATGTAATGGGTAGCTATCACTCACGACTTTAATACCTGCTAGTAAAAACTGCTCATTCTCAATAAGCATGCTGGAAAATTCACTCGTCTGTGACTGCTTTAAATTAAGCTTTTCCGCTTGTTGCAGATAATGTGTTTTTATTAATGTTGGGCTGCTAACAACCAAATCAGCGGCTAAAAACTCTGCTGCTTGAAAGTTCATGGTTCTATTCATGCGATTGGCAAAAAGACTAATCGCAGTCGAACTTGCGACAGCAATAATTAGCGCCAACATTAATAAAGTTAATTCTCCAGAACGACTATCGCGATGTAAAAACCGCAAAGCTAATTTTAATTTATTCATACAATACGCCCTGCACTTAACTCTATCGTGCGAGCACAATGATTAGCCAAGCGTTGGTCGTGTGTTACTAAAACTAAAGTCGTTTGATTTTCTTTATTTAATTCGAACAGTAAATCAATAATATGTTCACCTGTGCTGCTGTCTAAGTTCCCTGTCGGTTCATCAGCAAATAAAATTTTCGGATGTGTCACAAAAGCACGCGCTAATGCTACGCGCTGTTGTTCACCACCAGATAATTGGTTGGGGATATGTTTTAGTCTATGGCTTAATCCGACGCGATCTAATAATTTCGTGGCAAGTGATTTAGCTTGCTTATCGCCAATTAACTCCAAAGGCAGCATGACATTTTCCAATGCATTGAGGTTGGGCAACAATTGAAAAGACTGAAAAACAAAGCCAATCATCTTATTACGCAAAGCTGCACGTTGATCTTCATTTAGCTTGCTGAGCGATTGGCCAAATATTTCGATATTTCCTGATGTTGAACTATCTAAACCTGCCAATAAACTGAGTAATGTTGATTTCCCTGATCCAGATGCACCAATAATTGCGACACTTTCTGCAGGTTTAATCTTAAATCCAACGCCTGACAAGATTGTCAAAGAACCTTCTATACTGTTAACTGTTTTGTATAGGTTTTCGACTGTAATAATATGTGAATTATTTTTTTCTAATACGGAGTTAGTCATGTTTAAATTTTTTTTGTTTGGGATTGTTTTGTGTTTTTCATCATTAACACAAGCAAAATCAATTGTCGTTCTAGGGGATAGTATCAGTGCTAGTTATGGATTTGAAGCGGAACAAGGTTGGGTCGTGTTAATGCAACAAAAAATTCAAGCAGATTACCCAAGCTATACGATACATAACGAAAGTATTAGTGGAGATACGACGGCGGGCGGATTAGCGCGTTTACCTAAGATCTTAAAGAAATATCAGCCCGACATTATTATGCTTGAATTAGGGGCTAATGATGGGTTACGCGGTATGTCTTTAACTGCGATGCAAAAAAACTTATCCACCATTATCGAAAAATCAAAAAAATCAGGTGCTCAGGTTTTGTTATTGAGTATGCGTATTCCTAGCAATTATGGCCGTCGCTTTACCGACATGTTTTATAACATTTATCAAAAGTTATCCACACAGCATGGTATTCCTGTCGTACCTTTTATCTTGGAAAATGTTGCTTTGAACAAAAGTCATATGCAACGCGATGGTCTACATCCCAATGCATTAGCACAGCCTACCATTACCAAACATATCTACCCCTACTTGCTAAAACTACTCTAAAGCCTGTGGATAAGTCTGTGTCTTATACAATGTATTTATTGTTGTTAACTTGTAGCTAATTTTTAATATGCAATTTAAGCACAGCTTAACTACATTTTAGGCTAAACTTAAGCACACAATTAGTGTTTAACTAAGCAAATGATTTTTATTTTAAAAAGTGACTTATCCACAGAAATTTTCTTCACTAATAGTAATAATAAAGTTATATATAAATAATTTTAATTTCTATTAGCTCGACGCAAATTCTTAAAATACCAGAAATAACAACGTTTATAGGATTTTACTTAGATGGCATTAAATAACGAAAAGACACAAAAAACTTTACAAAAAGCTTTAACTATTAATTTGAATAATTGCCAATACGGATCAATTGTTGAAATTGGAGCAGGCCAAGAAGTTGCGAGAAACTTCTTCCAAGCCGGTGGTGCTGCAGGAACGATTGCTAAAACTTTGTCTGCTTATGATATGCAAGTCAGTGATAGTATTTATGGCGCAGAAGAATCAAGGCGTTATGTAACACGTAGTCGTTTAATGAAGATGTTGGATAGAGAATATACCGCTGTTACTAATTTACTGACTGAAAGTCGCCCTAAAAACACGACCTTCTTTTCTTATGCGGCTACGGTGACTGCTAAAAGTTACCTACAAAAAAATGAGTGTCATGGCTGGTTAGGTATTCGCTTACAACTTTACCCTGGTGCTGCACCGAGCGATATTATCGTGCATGTTCGTATGTTAGATAATGATGGCGGTTCTCAGCAAGAAGCTTTAGGTGTAGTCGGTGTTAATTTAATTCATGCGGCTTTTCATCATTACTCTCAGCCAAAAAAAATTATTGAGTCTTTAGTGGATGATTTAGACCCTTGTCGTATAGAAGTAGATACAGTTAATTTTTCTGGACCTTATTTTGAAGAAGTAGAAAATAGATTAATGAATTTGCACTTGGTGCACAGTAATCTGACGCATGCGATTATGTTTAGCCCTGAGGGTGAAGTACAAGTTCCTAGTGAATTATTGTATAAGAAAAATATTTTAGTTATTCGTGGGACGTTTACGCCGTTAACTAATGTTCAACAAGATATGGTGCAATGTGGTCAACGACACTTTAATCAAGTGGAAAATATTGATTCGGATAGAACGGTTGTTTTAGCTGAAATCACTATGGCAAGTTTGACCGTCGGCGATAAAATTGATGATGCTGATTTCCTTGCACGAGTCGATATGCTCAATACCCAAGGCTATACAGTACTTATCTCTAATTATTTACGCTATTTCCGGTTACGCCAATATTTCCGTCGTTATACACAACAGCAATTAGGTATGATTCTTGGGATTTCTAATTTGGATCTCATTTTTAGAGAAGAATATTACAATGGTTTAGAAGGCGGAATTTTAGAAGCCTTTTCTAAATTATTTCCAGATAATACACGGGTATACATTTACCCAATGAAAAGTGTTGAGCAAGAAGAGTTAGTCACTGTAGATACATTTCAGGCACCTAAAAAATTAAGTCATTTATATCAGCATTGTAAAGATAATGGCTATTTAGTAGGCTTGGATAATGTTGATGAAACGGTGTTAGATATTAACCCACACCAAGTGTTGTTGGATATTAAAAAAGGTCGAGGCGAATGGGAAAATCAGGTGCCAGAATCTATTGCTGAAATGATTATTAATAACAGATTACTTGGTTTTGGTACTAGCCGGTAGTTACAGGGCTGTTGGTATGGAGCAAGGGTGGGCTGGATTTTGCCTATTCTACTCGGCTGTCCTGATAGTTCCGGTGGTGTGTATCACACGGCTTAAGTTTTTTTAAAGGATCAGTATGAGCAATCTTGCGCTAAATATTTTAATTGATGTTGGACTGATTACATCATAAGGAAAGATTGTTAATATTTCAGCAATGTTGGG
>CAJWBY010000219.1 GCA_913020705.1 uncultured Colwellia sp. | reverse complement strand
ACTTCACTGATACGTACAGGACCCATAGCTTCAAGGTCATCTGCCATCATTTCAGCTGCACGTTTAGACATATTCGCCATAATTTTTTCTTTCAGCACATCATCAGCACCTTTGATTGCTTTCATAAGGGCATCTTGCTGTACATCTCTCAATATTGCTTGTATACCACGATCATCAACATCTGCGAGATTTTCAAAGACAAACATTAAGTCTTGAATTTGTTGACTCATTTCTTCGTCGTGCTCGCGAATTGAATCCATCAACATACCTTCTACGTTGGTATCGAGGTAGTTCATAATATCTGCTGCTGCTTTTAAGCCGCCCATTTTCGCAGCTTGTGCGCCAGCTTGACCCGCAAACTGTTTCTCCATAATTTCATTTAATTCTTGTAGTGCTGCCGGCTGAACTTCTTCGAGGTTAGCAATACGCATCATGAGATCTAAGCGTACTTTTTCAGCAAACTGGCTCATTATTTCAGCTGATTGTTCTGGTTCTAAATACGACAATACAATAGTTTGAATTTGGGGATGCTCGTTACGAATGATATTTGCAACTTGCTTAGAATCCATCCACTTCAATGAGTCTAAACCTTTAGCACCACCGCCCATAACAATTTGGTCAATTAAATTACCGGCTTTGTCTTCACCTAATGCAGCCGTTAAGGCTTTTCGAACGAATTCTTCACTTTGGAAACCAATAGTGCTGAAATTTTGTATTTCATGAATAAAAAGTTTATGAACTGCGGTGATTTTTTCTTGCGTAAAATCTTCCATCGCCGCCATAACTGTTCCCACTTGTTGAACTTGTTTAGGCTCTAAGTGTTTAAGTATTTGTGCAGCATCTTCTTCAGATAAACTAAGCAATAAGATTGCAGCTTTCTCTGCACCATCAAGTTTGTCAACGTCAAAGCCGCTGGGTGCTGGTGCTAGTTCTTGTATTTCATCACTCATCTTCGTTCAACCAACTTTTAACTACTTGAGAGGAAAGTTCTGGCTCATTAGCAACAAGCGCTCGAACAGCTTTTAGTATATCTTCATCGCGATGTAAGTCTGGTAATTGTAAACTACCATCAGGGGCAAATCCTACCGCTCCGGCGTCAAATTCTGATGTTAGCATATCCATCGTTTCATCACCCAAATCAATATGGCTATCAAGTGATTTGTCACCGTAGTCATCTGGTGTCTGATCAGGGTTGATTAAACGTTTAACCATTGGTTTTACAACAGCCAGTATCAATACAATAATAACTAACGCGCCCATACCTAATTTGAAAAACTTCAAAATATCTGGGTTTTCATAAAAAGGTAGCTCAGGTGCCACCTCAATCGCTTCACGTGAAAATGGTAAGGTGACAACTTCTAAAACATCACCGCGTTGTAAATTAAAGCCAATACTGCCCTGTAATAGTCGACGAATATTGGACATTTCTTCAACCGTTCGTGGTGATGGTGTTGCAACACCCTCTGCATTCGCGACTGATAAATAATCAAGCGCAACAGAGACACTGACTCTGCGCACAACACCAGCCTGTTGTTTAGTATGGCTTATAGCTTCGTCGAGTTCATAGTTTTTGGTTGACTCGCTATGTCTGCGACCCGGCGTTGATTTTTGCTGTGCTCCACCATTTGCATTTTCTGGAATATTGGAATCAAGTGGTGGTTGATTACTTAATGCGCCAGGAATGCCGCCAAGTAAACCACCAACCGTATTATCTTCAACTTTCATTTCGCTACGCAAAGCAGGTAAATCTGAATTATAGCGACGTTGCATTTCTTCACTTGAAGTAAAGTCCATGGTCACATTCACCTGTGCGGTGTAATGCCCTAAGCCTACAACTGGAATTAATATGCTATCAATTTTGTTTAAATATTCATTTTCTCTTTTTTGTTCCATTTCAAATTCTTTTCGTGAACGAGATGAAACTGAGCTTTGAGATCCTGAATTAAGTAAGCGACCATTTTGATCAGTAACGGTTACTCGGTTAGGCTCCATTCCTTGTACTGAAGAAGCAATAATATCGACAACTGAATCGACTTCTTCTTCTGATAACATACGACCTTTGCGCATAGTTAAAACAACGGTACCCGATGGACTACGTGTTCGTTTAGCAAAAATATTTTCACGGGGTATCGCCAGTAATACTTTCGCTCTAGAAATAGCTTTTAATTCTTCAATAGTGCGAGCAAGTTGTTGTTCGCGGGAAAATTTAAGACGCTCTGTTTCAAGGCGTTGGCTTACACCAAAACCCATATCTTGCATAATAATTTCACTACCTTCTGAAGGCTCTTCCGATAAACCTTCACGCGCTAATAAAATCTTAATATCTTGATACTTATCACTGGGTACTGAAATAGTGTTATTTTCTTGACGGTAAATACCGTTAAAACCACTAGCATCAAGAAAATCCATTGTTTTGATTAGCTGTTCTGTAGGTTGTTTTGCAAGGAATCGGTATTCAGCTTGATTGGCCCACATAATAACAAATACAGCAATAGCTAAACATATTGCTAGTGCCATAATAAGGGTAAGCTGTCGTAATAAATCCACATTGCCCAAAGCAGAAGCAAAGCCTGACTTTTGCTCTTCAGCTACACTTCCAGCGCCGTCACTTGCCATCAAACCTGTGCCACCATCTGCAGCAACCATTGAGTTATTATCGGTATCAGCCACTTATTTTCTCCACTACCACTTAATTTTTATTACGAAAGTTATTGTTTTCATATCTAATCATGGATATTGACTAAACAGGCATACTCATTATTTCTTTGTACGCTTCAACAAACTTGTTACGTATTTGTACGGTGGCATCAAAGGCAATACCAGCCTTGGAGGAAGCAATCATAGTATCAGCAAGCGTAACGCTTCGATCGCCCATTTCAAAAGCTATCTTTTTCGCGCCGGCATCTTTTTGAATATCATTCACATTATTTACGGCATCTTTAAGCATATCGCCAAAATTGGCAGAAGACTTATTTACTGCTGGAGTAGCGTTATCACCCATCGTTAAGTTATTACCCATTTTTTCAAACGAGGTACTTTGGGTTGATGAATTTCCAAGCGACATACTTTGCATTTGTGCGTATAAAGAATTTGTGTTGATGTTCATGGGCTACTCACTTGTGTCAATTTTTTGCTACTAAACACATAAAATAGTGGATTAGTAAACGTTATAACAAGATATTGCAAGCATGATGCCAGTGTGAAATAAATGAAAAGAGAGGGGCTGGGCTTTAAATAACAAAAACCCAATATTTTAAGAAAAACGTATTGGGTTAATTAAAATGACTGATTTTAAGTGAAGCAAAGGACATGAATAAGTAAATTATCTACGGTATTTTTAAGCTGGTATTTGAATACCTGAATCTCGCATTCTTGCTATTTTATAACGTAATGTTCTGGGACTGATCCCTAATCTCTCAGCCACATCTTTTCGGCTGCCTCGACACGCAGTGAGTGTATCAAGAATAATTTGGTGTTCTTGTAGCTTGAGTTCATTGCCTAACTTATCTTCAGTATTAGTTTCTAAAGGCATTTCTGTAACAATTTCACTGTCAAAGTTTTCAATTAATAAATCACCGGCATCAATAATATTGTCACTGTGTAATATTATTGCTCTTTGAATAACATTGTCTAATTCTCTAACATTGCCAGGCCAATCGTAACTCGTTATTTTACTTCTACCCGCGGCAGTGAGTTCAGGAATAGCTTGCCCATTGCCCTTACATACTTGTGCAATTAAATGTTTAGCTAGCGGTACAATATCATCCCGACGCTTTCTCAAAGGTAACCAAGTTAATGGAAAAACGTTCAAACGGTAATATAAATCTTCACGAAATATCCCTTCAGATACTGCCTCTTTTAAATCTCTATTACTGGTAGCAATAACGCGAACATCTAGCTTAATGGTTTTACGGCCACCTAAACGTTCAACTTCTCGTTCTTGCAACACACGTAAAATCTTTGCTTGTAGACTAAGATCCATTTCGGTTATTTCGTCTAATAAAATAGTGCCACCTTGCGCTTGTTCAAATTTACCGGGACAAGCTTGTATAGCGCCAGTAAATGAACCTTTTTCATAACCAAACAAAGTAGCTTCAAGCATATTTTCGGGAATCGCCGCACAATTTATAGCAACAAAAGGCTTATCACTCCGATTGGAGTTGTAATGCACGTATTGCGCTAACACTTCTTTACCTGAACCACTTGGTCCAAGCACCATAACCGAAGCATCTGTAGAGGCTACTTTTTTAGCAAGTCCTAATAGCTCAATACTTTGAGCATCGGCAACTACAGGTTCATGACGTTGAGTAGCTTTTAATGGCACATACTGATTGACCATATTGAGTAATACTTCAGGAGCGAAAGGTTTTGCCATGTAATTACAAGCACCATCACGCATGGCTTGTACCGCATCATCAATCGTACCGTACGCGGTCATAATTAGCACAGGTAAATTTGGCCAACTTCTTTTAATGCTATTGAGTAACGTTAAACCTGACATGCCACCCATTTGTACATCGCTAACAACAAGATCAACACTTTGTTCTTTAAGCGTCAATAAAGCATCTTCACCTGATTCAGCTTCAACACATTGATAGCCTGATAATTTTAGTGTATCAATTAATGCTTCTCGTAATCCTGCATCATCTTCAACCACTAATATTTTGCTATGACTCATTAGTGTTCTCCCCGATTAACATGGTTAGTTTCTAAAATAGGTAAATGGATACAAAAATGAGCACCCTCTCCCGGCTGACTCACTAAACGCACATCACCTTGATGCGCATTTGCTACTGACTTAACAACAGCTAAACCTAAACCCGTTCCCTGTGCTTTAGATGTATAAAAAGGTTCAAAAATTTTACTGGCGAGATCTTTATCAATACCTTGCCCATTATCTTTTACGCTGATATATGCGTATTCATTTTGGCAATATGTCGTAATCGTAATCTCTGCATCATGCCTAATAACTTGTAAGCTGTTGTGAATTAAGTTTTCAATCGCACCGCTCAATGCTCGTTTGTTACCCAAAATTTCGCAATCATCATCACAAAGTGAAAGTGATATTTTAGCATTGGCTTGTGTCACAAGTGCTTCCACACCACTAACAGAGTCTGTAATAAGTTCGTTGATTGATAAGGGCTCAACAACTTGTTGTTTACCACTTTTTGAAAACAACAGCATGTCGTTTACTTGTTGCTCTAAATCCTGCAACCGTGACATGAGTTTGTCTTGAAAATTACTTCTATCATTTGAAGATAGTTTCTTATTCTTCAAATTAGCACCGTATAACATTGCTGCAGAAAGTGGTGTACGAATTTGATGAGCAAGCTTAGAAACCAAACGACCTAATGAAGACAAACGTTGCATATGGCCAAGTTTGTCTTGTAATAATCGTGTTTCAGTAAGATCGGTGATCATTATTAACTGACCGGGTTGATCCCCTAATGCAGTAATCTCTAGTTTAACCCGACGACCATCTTTCAATGACACTTCATGCCAATCATCTGCACGGGGTTTAAAAGAACGTCTGATCACATCAAACCAAGCTTGCCCTAGAATAGGCTCATCAAGTAACAAGCTTGCAATTTTATTAGTTTTGATGACAATGCCGTCACCATCAAGCATTATCATGCCTGTAGGCATAACATCAATAATTTGTTCAAGTTGATTAGATTTTTGACGAAGTAAAGATAGTTCACCACGATAAGCTTCACTTTCTAAAGTGTTGCTCGTAGAAAATGGCTGGTGAGTAAAAGCAAATTTAGCTTGATGGAACAAACTGTCTTTCACACTGTGAAGTGATGAAGACAATTTTGAAGATGCTGATGAATGTGAAACTGCAACGGCCATATACTTTACTCAGTTTAAAAATATCAACCAAATAAAGCATTAACTATGCCAAATATTTTTTATACTTATTTTCATAAGGTTAGGATTAGTTTTTCGAATGAAAAATGATTGTCAAAGATTTGGCTTTACCGATTAAACCGAAAAAAACAGGACGAATAAAACA
>CAJWBY010000218.1 GCA_913020705.1 uncultured Colwellia sp. | reverse complement strand
AAGAGTAATGGTTTTTTAGACGCTATTTTACAAGACCCTGTACTCAATGGGGTTAAAGTCATCGCAGAACCTTGGGATATTGGTCCTGGAGGTTATCAGTTAGGAGGCTTCCCGTCGCCATGGTCTGAATGGAATGACCGCTATCGAGATACTATCAGACGTTATTGGCGTGGAGATAAAGGTTTATTGCCTGAGTTCGCGAGAAGGATCCACGGTTCAAGTGATATTTTTGAACATGATGGTCGTCAACCCTATGCCAGCATAAACTTTTTATGTAGCCATGATGGTAATACGTTACACGACTTAGTGAGCTATGAAGATCGACATAATGAAGCAAATGGTGAAAATAATAGAGATGGCCATTCTGACAACCTTTCAAATAACCACGGCGTTGAAGGAGAAACATCAGATAAAGCAGTTTTAGCACTTCGATTACGACAAATAAAAAATATGTTAACCACCCTTATGCTTTCTCAAGGTGTGCCTATGATTCTTGCTGGTGATGAACTGGGTCGTACGCAAAAAGGAAACAATAACGCTTATTGCCAAGACAATGAATTAAATTGGTTAAGTTGGGATGATAAAGATTTATATGCTGAAGAATTGAAACTTTTTGTCGCGAGCCTGAGTCAATTAAGAGACCAATTTTCTATGTTAGCCCATGATCGTTTTATTCATAAAGGCGATAAAAAATCGCTTGTCGATATTACGTGGTTTCATCAGTCAGGTTTTAGCATGCAAAAAGAACATTGGCATTCTCATCATGCAACAACATTGGGTTATTTGATAAAAGAAAAATCACCTTCGGGACCTACACTTTTAAGTCTTTTTCATGCAGGGCATGAGCCAATAGAATTTCAATTACCTGATATAGATGCAATTGATCATTGGCAAGTGATAGTAGATACCACTGCAAATACCTTACAAGATGAAATACGAAAAATACCAGCAGAACGAAAAATCACGATGGCTCCATTTTCAACAATTGTTTTATTAAACGATGGTTTATAAGTTTTTGTTTATAAAATATAAATAGGATTTAAATAACGATGACTAAAAAAAATACCTTATGTGAAATAACTACATCTGATAACAGTGTTTTAATGAATGAACACACCTTTGCAGAAGATTTAGCACGACATTTTCATTTTTCTTTAGGTCGCGATAAAGTACAAGATTCTCATTTATATCTCTATAACGCACTTGCCATTACGATTCGTGACCGCTTAGTTGCACAATGGAGGAACACACGAGAAACTCGAGGTCATCAACGCCGTGTTGGATATATTTCTTTAGAGTTTTTAATGGGGCGTGCACTCAATAATGCTATTTTAAATTTAGATTTAGATGATACGGTTCGTGATGCATTAAAAGGTTATTGTTGTGATTTAGAAGATGTAGAGCAAGCCGAACATGATGCTGGATTAGGCAATGGTGGACTAGGGCGCTTAGCTGCTTGTTTTCTAGATAGTTGTGCAAGCCTATCTTTACCGGTGATCGGGTATGGCATTCGTTATGAATATGGAATGTTCAACCAAAAAATCAAAAATGGTAATCAAGTCGAGCATCCTGATAATTGGTTGCGCAATGGTAACCCATGGGAAATTGCCGCCCCAGAAAAAGCCATTAGAGTAAAGTTTTTTGGCAATGTCGACGTTATTACAAAGCGAAATGGCGTGCAATACCGACAATGGAATAATACGCATGATGTATTAGCAGTTCCATACGACATGCCTATCCCAGGTTACAAAAACGGTATAGTAAACACCTTGAGATTATGGAAATCTGAAGCGACAGATGAATTTGATCTTGATGAGTTTAACGCGGGTAGTTACACAGAATCGGTTGCTAGAAAAAATCTTGCTGAACAAATTACGATGGTTTTGTATCCAAATGACAGCAGTGAAAATGGTAAAGAGCTTAGATTACGGCAACAATACTTTTTATCTTCTGCTTCATTGCAAGATACTATTAATAGTTATGTTGAAAATTGTGGCGAAAATTTTGATCAATTCATTGAACTGAATAGTTTTCAATTAAACGATACACACCCAAGCATTGCAGTTGCGGAATTAATGCGCATATTAATGGATGACTATGCCATTGCTTGGGATGATGCTTGGAATATTACGTCTAAAACGATGGCATATACAAATCATACACTTTTACCTGAAGCGTTAGAAAAGTGGCCAGTAAGTCTATTTGATAACTTGTTACCTCGTATTTTAGAAATTATTTATGAAATAAATGCGCGTTTTCTTCAGCAAGTTGCTGTGGCATGGCCAGGTGATTCAAGTAAACAACAAGCTTTGTCATTAATTGAAGAGGGGCACGAACCACAAGTACGTATGGCTCATCTAGCCATTGTGGGGAGCTACTCCGTTAATGGTGTCGCTGCACTGCATACCAAATTGTTAAAAGCGGGATTGTTTAACGACTTTTATCAATTATGGCCTGAAAAATTCAATAACAAAACAAATGGTGTAACACCACGTCGTTGGTTGTCTCATTGCAACACAAGTTTAGCTGAACTCATCTCAAGTAAAATTGGCAAAGGCTGGGTAGCTGAATTTTCTGATGTTGCACAATTACGTCAATTTGCTGAGAACAAAGCTTTTCAAAAGAAATGGCGTGAAAGTAAAGAAGCAAATAAAGCTGCTTTAGTTGACTTTGTTGAACAGGCAACGGGCGTGAAATTTAATGTCCACATGATGTTCGATGTGCAAGTAAAACGTATTCATGAATACAAACGTCAATTACTCAATATCCTACATGTTATTGGCTTATATGATCGTATCCGTAAAGGTGATACGGCTGATATTACTCCTCGTTGTGTACTTATTGGCGGTAAGGCCGCCCCAGGTTATGCAATGGCGAAAGACATTATTAAACTCATTAATAATGTGGCCGACACTATCAACTTAGATCCAAAAGCTTCCAAATACTTAAAAGTCGCCTTTATTCCTAATTATAACGTTTCTGCGATGGAAATTATTTGCCCTGCAACTGATTTATCAGAACAAATCTCAACGGCGGGTAAGGAAGCATCGGGTACCGGAAATATGAAGTTTATGATGAATGGTGCGTTAACTATCGGAACATTGGATGGCGCTAATATTGAAATTAGAGATGCTGTTGAACCGGATAACTTCTTCCTTTTTGGTGCCCAAGCTCATGAAATATCGGCTATTCGTGATAATTATCAACCTAACGATATAATCGAAAATTCTGAAACATTATCAGCAGTTATGCATTTGTTAGAAAGTGGTCACTTTAATTTATTTGAACCAGGAATTTTTGATTCCATTATTAATTCAATTCGTGACACACAAGATATGTGGTTAACGGCCTATGATTTTGACAGTTATTTTGAGGCTCAACGTAACGTTGACAAAGCTTACAATAATCAAACGTTGTGGACCAAAATGAGTATATTAAATACTGCTGCAAGCGGTGTTTTTTCGAGTGATCATACGATTAGGCAGTATCGAGATGAAATATGGAAACTTTAGTCCTATTGCGTAAATTTACTATGTAAATTTACTATGTTAAGGCTTTTATTGAACGTTAGTTAATGATTATAAAGGAAGATTATGAGTAATTATGAAGAAAGGCGAATCAGTAGTTTAACAAAAGAAACTTATGCACTTGTTTTAGCGGGTGGCAGAGGGTCTCGATTGTTTGAATTAACAGATAAAAGGTCTAAACCCGCTACCTTCTTTGGTGGTAAATTTAGGATCATCGACTTCCCGTTATCTAATTGTGTTAACTCTGGCATTCGACGTGTTGGGATTGCTACGCAATATAAATCGCACTCGCTTATTCGACATGTTAATCGAGGTTGGGGACATTTCAAAAAAGAACTAGGTGAATCAATTGAGATATTACCGGCGTCTCAACAAAAAGGTGAAGGTTGGTACATGGGAACAGCAGATGCTGTTTTTCAGAACATTGATATCATCAGACATGAACTGCCGAAATATGTAATGATTTTATCAGGTGACCATGTATATCGTATGGATTACGGTCCCTTACTCGCTACACATGTTGCTAATGGCGCCGATATGACCGTTTGTTGTATTGAGGTTCCTGTTAAAGAAGCTGCTGGCGCTTTCGGTGTTATGACTGTTGATGAAGAAAGTAGAGTGTGTCGTTTTGATGAAAAACCCGCTAACCCTTCTGAAGTACCAGGTAAACCAGGTATTGCTTTAGCGTCAATGGGAAACTATGTTTTTAACACTGAATTTTTGTTTGAACAATTAGAAAAAGATGCAGCAGAAGATGGTTCAAGTGGCGATTTCGGTAATGACATTATTCCTAAAATTATTGAATCACATCGTGTTTTTGCATTTCCATTTAAAGACCCTGATAGTGAAAAACAACCTTACTGGCGCGATGTTGGTACTTTAGACTCTTTCTGGGAAGCAAATATGGAATTGGTTGAACCAGAACCTCAATTAAATATGTATGATGAGGACTGGCCAATCTGGACCTACCAAGAGCAAACAGCACCAGCTAAATTTGTTTTTGACCAAGATAGCCGACGTGGTATAGCAATAGACTCTACAGTTTCTGGTGGAGTGGTTGTATCTGGGTCTACAGTGAAAAGATCTTTGCTGTTCTCAAAAGTTCGAGTTAATTCATTCTGTGATATTGACGAATCCGTTATAATGCCCGGCGCGATTATCAATCGAGGAAGTAAAATCAGAAAAGCTATTATTGACAGAAGTTGTGTTGTCCCTGAGGGTATGGAAATTGGCATAAATCATGATAATGATCGTGCAAATGGTTTTAGGGTTACTGAAAAAGGGGTGGTCTTAGTCACAAGAGATATGATTACAGCTATGGAAAATAAAGCTTCTTCGAAGTGAAATATTAGTAAATATTGATGCGTAAGGTAATTTCTAAGATATTAGAAGTTACCTAACTTTGTTAAACACATATTACTCTAAACAATTTTTTCTTAATGTTTGAATCGAAGTATAATTGCTAACAATTATCACCTTAATATTTTAAAGGTATACTAGGAAATACAATGAATAACCTAGCAAAAAGTGTGTTATCTAACGCAGAAGTCACCGAAATAACTCATGCGAAACATCAAGATGTTTTCTCCGTTCTAGGCATACATAATCACCCAACTGAAAATGGCCTTATTGTTCGAGCTTTTTTACCCGATGCGCAGATTGTTGAAGTAATCGATAAGAAAACTAAAAAATCAGTAGCGATAATCGACATGGTTGATCAGGCCGGGTTATTTGAAGGTAAATTAGGTCGACGACGTAATACTTTCAACTACGCTTTACGTGTTATCTATAAAAGTGAAACCGTTATTATAGATGATCCTTATTATTATCCCTCAATGATCTGTAATGACGACCTTTATCTTTTTTGTGAAGGTACTCATGAAAAAACCTATCAATGGATGGGAGCTCACCAGCTAGAAGTTGATGATATTAAAGGCACACACTTTGTTATATGGGCTCCTGAAGCTTCTCGCGTTTCTGTGGTGGGTGATTTTAACTTTTGGGATGGTCGACGTAATGTTATGCGTAAACATCCAGGGGCTGGCCTTTGGGAAATATTTATTCCTAATGTTACTGCAAATGCGAGTTATAAATATGAAATTGCCGATAAGAATGGTCATATTCAACCGTTAAAAGCAGATCCTTATGCTTTCTCTATGCAATTAGCTCCTGATACAGCTTCTAAAGTAGTACCGAACAGCGCATATCAGTGGCAAGATGAAAAATGGATGGATGACCGTGCCAATTCATCTAATCATTATAATGGACCTGTTTCTATCTACGAAGTTCACTTAGGATCTTGGAAAAGACATGCTGAAGATAATTCAAATGGTGGTCATTCACCGAGTTATTTAACCTACCATGAATTAGCCGACCAATTGATCCCTTATGCAGTAGAAATGGGTTTTACGCATCTTCAACTTATGCCCGTTAGCGAATTTCCATTTGATGGTTCATGGGGATATCAACCTGTAGGACTTTTTGCTCCCACAGCACGCTTTGGCAGTGCTGAAGACTTCAAATATTTTGTTGATTGTTGTCACAATGCAGG
>CAJWBY010000217.1 GCA_913020705.1 uncultured Colwellia sp. | reverse complement strand
GAAGTTCGACTCGTGAAGCAGTAAAAATGTTATCAGCGAAAGGGCTTATCTCTTCTCGTCCTAAACAGGGCATAAGAGTATTACCTGAAAGTAGCTGGAATATGTTTGATACCGACGTATTAACTTGGATATTAAGTAATAAACCCTCCCTTTCTCTGTTAAAAGAATTCACTCAAGTTAGACTTGCTATAGAACCTCAAGCAGCTGCTTTATCGTCGATGAATGCTTCTTTTGAACAATTGGAAGATATTGATAAAGCGCTAATTCGTATGAAAGAAGCAGAGCAAGGTTTAGATGACCCCTTAGAAGCAAAAATTGCTTTTCATACCAGTATATTGGTGGCAAGTGGTAATAGATTTTTTGTACAACTTACTGAGTTCATCAGTACGGCATTAAGAGTGAGTATTCGTTACACCAATAAAATTAAAGGTGTACCTGGTGCAGATGTAAAGAAACATGCTGAAATTATCGATACCATAAAATCTAGAAACCCCGAAAAAGCTCGCAACGCGGTTACTATTATTTTAGATGAAGCGCTGGAACTTATCGAATCTCAATTATAAAATACACATGACTAAAAGGTGGTCACCTATCACCACCTTTTAAATCCCCGGTGTCGCTTGTATAACTTTATTTCGCAACCATTTATTTGCAGGTTCAAAATCAAGATTTGTGTGCCAATATAAGTGCATATCAATTTTGGGTAAATCTACAGGTAATGGATAAATAGCTAAATCAAGCAGCTTAGCGAACATTTTTGCTGTAGTTTCTGTTGCTGTTAATAACATATCATTACCCGCAATCACACTACATGCTGAAAATGTATGTTGGCACCTCAACCCTATTTTACGCTGTAAACCATGACGCGCTAATTCGAAATCTTCGATACTTGGGCCGGTGGATCGAGATGATACTAATACATGTTCTTGATCAAGATACATCTCTAAATCAAGCGTCGTTTTAATATCAGGATGATTTTTTCTCGCGACCACAACTAATTTATCTTCTTCTAATTGTGTATGTAAAATATTTTCACTGACGGGCAATAACGTATCTATTGCTAGATCAATATCACCACTTGCAAGCTTGTTTTCTAGCTCACTTCGGTTAACACGACGGCTACTTTGTATATCAACTAATGGTGCTTCTTTTTTAATTCTCTGTATCAACGGAGGTAAGTAAGAAGCTTCTAAAGCCACATGCAAAGAGATTGTAAAATTTTTTCGGGAAGTCATTGGCTCAAATTGCTTTGATTGTGCTAAGCATATTTGTAACTGTCTCAAAGCTTCACGTACATCAGAAACAACATTGTTTGCAACAACCGTAGGTCGCATCTCGTTGCCCTGTCTCACAAATAGCGGGTCATCAAAGTGATCGCGAAGTTTACTTAAAGAATGGCTCACTGCAGGTTGAGATAAATTGAGTGCTGATGCGGCTTTGGTGATGTTTCCTTCACAGTAAATAGCTTCGAATACAACAAACAGATTTAGATCGACTTTCATATATTTCCTTATTAAAACTACCCAAAAATTTGCATTTTATTCTATTCATAAAATGAATAGTTTGTTATTAGATTTATTCATTTGTTTAATTTAAAGGTTAGCCATAGCATAGTCAAGCAGTGTAAATATTGTACGTTAAATAATTAACACAATATAAACACTGGAAATAATGATAATAAGTATTACGCTTAGTTGAGAACAAAAAGTTCTGGTACGATGAGGTTGTTTTATAAAATAATCATTAAATCTAAAACAATAAATCATGCTCAAACAATGTATTTGAGTAGTAGGGTATCTAATTGATATTCATATTTTTAGTATTAATACTAATATCGGGGAAGGTAAATGAAACAAATATTAACAACGCAAACTTTTAAACGATCGCTTTTGGTTACGGCTGTGTTAAGTGCTTTAAGCTCTTCAGTGATTCACGCACAAGAAAATGAAGTAGCGAAAGAAGATGATGTAGAGCGGATTATGGTTACAGCTTCTAAACGCCTTACCGGTTTGCAGGAAACACCTATTGCAATTACAGTGGTTCGCGGCGACGTCATTGAAAAAGCTAACGTATTAGATATTAACGATCTACAAACTTTAGTACCAACATTACGTGTTACACCTCTGCAGCGTTCAACTAATACTAACTTTGCTATTCGTGGCTTCGGTAATGGTACAAATAATACAGGTATCGAACCTTCAGTTGGCGTATTTATCGATGGTGTATACCGTTCTCGTGCAGCTGCTCAAATTGGAGATTTACCAAGAGTACAACAAATAGAAGTGCTCAGTGGCCCACAAAGTACCTTGTTTGGTAAAAATGCCTCAGCAGGTGTTATCAGTGTTCGAACTATGGAACCTTCTTACGATATGGAAGGAAAAGTTGAATTGGGCATTGGTAATTACAACCAACGCATAATGAAAGGTTATATCACTAATGGCATCACAGACGAATTGGCTTTCAGTTTATCTGGGGGCTTCAATACACGGGATGGTTACACTGATAGCGTTGTAGGATTAGGTAAAGTCAATGATAAAGATCGCTGGAATGCTCGCGCTCAAGCTCTATATGAACCAAGCGAGAGTGTTAAAGTACGCTTTATTGCAGATTACAGTGAAATAGAAGAAGCTTGTTGTACTGTAGACGACGTAATTAATGGTCCTACAACAGGTGCAGTACAATTTTTAGGTGGTGTTGTTAATACTCCTGATGATGCATTTGGATATAAATCAGCGTTAAATATCGACCCTCGAAATACAGTAGAAGATGGCGGTTTATCTCTACAAGTGGACGTTGATTATGATGGTTTTGCTTTTACTTCAATTACGGCGTTACGAAATAACGATCAAACATGGATACATGATATTGATTACACCAGTTTGGATATTCTTCGCGAAACCGGTGATGTAAAAATTGAAACATTTACGCAAGAGTTTCGCCTTACATCAACAGGTACAAATAAACTAGATTGGATGATAGGTACGTATATCTTTCAAGAGGAAGTGAAAGCAGAAGACGCCGTGTACTTTGGCAATGACATTCGGAATTATTTCGATGTCTTAATCTCAGCATCTGCTCCGGGTTTGTTGGCTGGTGTAGAAGGGGTTTATGGTTTGGCTCCAGGTTCCTTCTTTTCAGCTGATACTGTCGTTGATACACAATTTGTACAAGATAATGAGGCATATTCTCTTTATGCTAATTTTGATTATCACTTGTCAGATGTTTTAACTGCTACCCTTGGTGTTGCATATAACAACGATAAGAAAGAAATTAGCGTAAAACAGCAGAATAACTCTACACTTGCTGCGATTGACTTAGACAATGACTTAACCTTGTTTGGCGTACCATTGCCTTTCATTCCAAGCTTAGCTCCTGCGATTCCAACATTAAAAAGTTTTCAGTTCTTACCTCCAATGCTTGAATTACCTAATTTGGTTGAAGATGATAATACTTCAGATAGCAAAATGACCTGGTCTGTTCGTTTGGCTTACGAGCTAAATAGCAATATCAATGTTTTTGCTTCAGCAGCTACAGGATTTAAAGCGTCATCATGGAATTTATCTCGTGATACTCGTCCGTTTACTGCAGATCAAGCTGGTATTGAAAGTGCGGGTATAGCACAACCAAATCAAAACTACGCTGGCCGTTATGCGTCGCCTGAAGAAGCTACAGTTTATGAATTAGGTATGAAAGCCCAGTTTGCAAACGGTGCATTTAATGTCACTGTTTTTGACCAAACTATTGAAGGATTTCAATCTTCTATTTTTGTCGGTACAGGATTTGTATTAGCCAATGCTGGTCAGCAAAGTACACAAGGCATAGAATTTGATTCTATTTATAACTTAACGGAAAACTTAGATATTACTTTAGCTGGTACTTTTCTTGACCCTGTTTTTGATTCATTTGTAGGAGCTCAAAATGTTGATGGACCAGTAGATTTATCTGGTACAAAGCCTGCAGGCATTCATGAGCAAAGCATTATTGCAGGGTTAACTTACAACTTTGAATTCGAAAATGGTATGTACGGTTTTATTCGCACAGATTATTTATATGAAAGTGAAGTACAACTTGTATCAAACGTTCCTGAATCGTTGACACGTGAAGTTAGTACGTTTAATGCCAGTGCAGGGCTTAACTTTGATAATGGTTGGTATGCTCAAATATGGGCTCGTAACTTAAATAATGATGAGTATTATCAATCTGCTTTCCCACCACCGATTCAAGCAGGTAGCTTCAACGCTTATCCAAATCAGCCAGCGACTTATGGCGTTAGTATTTCCTATGAATTTGAATAGATAAAATACTTAAGTAACATTATAAAAGCCTTACAATAATTGATTGTAAGGCTTTTTTTATATAAATAATTAGTTGTTTCTAGAATGATTTTAAAAATTTATCATAACAACTTCATAGCTTTATAAGCTTTTGTGTTCTTTATTCCTTTAGGGAACTAGCTACTCAGTCCACCAGTCACTATTTACACCATCAATGCTTTCTGTATTCAAAAGAATAATAGTAGTCGATTAGAACTATTCATTTGTTTAATTAGTTGGTTCCGCTTAGCATGGTTAAGTAACATCAAATCGGTGTCTAAATAAATACAGTGAGTGACGAAGAAATGATAATAAAAGAGTGTCTTAATTTATTACAACAACACTTTGTTTTGGGGGCCTAATTTTATGGCTGCTATTTATCTTATCCGTCACGGACAGGCATCTTTTGGAAAAGCTGATTACGATCAACTGTCAAATAAAGGCACTGAGCAATCAGAGCTATTAGGTAAATATTGGCAATCATTACCTACACCTGAAAAAATTTATTCCGGTGATTTATTGCGTCACGGACAAACCCTTGAACATTTTTTATTAGGTTACCAAAGCAAAGAACCTTCTGTAACTATACATTCTGGTTTTAACGAGTTTAACCATGTTGATCTACTCACTTGTTATGATGCTCGATGGAAAAATTTTGCTGATATGGCGGCTACCGTTGGTAATCAGCCGGGTGCTAATAAAATATTCCAAAAAGAATTTGCAAAAGCTCTTGAACACTGGACATGCGGCAAGAATGACAAAGACTATAAAGAAAGCTGGCCTCAATTCCAAAGTCGCTGTATCAGTTCGTTACAAGATGTAATACATCAAGAGCTGTCAGCTAAAAGCCGATTAAAGAAAAAACGCACAAAAGACATTTGTATTTTTACATCTGGTGGCGTTATCGCTGTGATCATCCAACATATCTTAGGATTATCTAACGAAAAAGCATTAGTTGTTAACCAACAATTACGAAATACCAGTGTCACAAAACTACTCTGTTCTGGTGATAGTCTGAACATAGACTACCTCAATAATTATGGCCACTTAACACTTGCGGGTGCTGATTGGGTCACTTTTAGATAATCGACCACTAAAAATATAATAAGTAGGATACTTAAAATGATTAATAAGTTATTTGATTTAACAGGAAAAGTTGCTTTAGTTACTGGCGCGAGTCGTGGCATTGGTGAGCAAATTGCAAAATTATTAGCACAAAGTGGTGCACATGTAATTGTATCTAGTCGAAAAATTGAAGGTTGCCAAACTGTCGTAGACAGCATTATTGCTGAAGGCGGAAGTGCACAGGCAATCGCTTGTCATATCGGAGAAATGGAGCAAATTGAATCAATATTCAGTCAAATATCAGCAGAGCACGGAAAGTTAGATATTCTAGTGAATAATGCTGCTGCCAATCCATATTTTGGTCATGTATTAGATACAGATTTGAGTGCATTTCAAAAAACGGTTGATGTAAATATTCGTGGTTATTTTTTCATGTCTACCATCGGCGCTAAATTAATGAAAGACAGTGGTGGTGGAGCTATTGTTAATGTTGCATCTATCAATGGTGTTATTCCTGGTGATTATCAAGGGATTTATTCTATTACTAAGGCTGCTGTTATTTCGATGACGAAAACATTCGCCAAAGAATGTGCTCAGTTTAATATTCGCGTAAATGCATTATTACCAGGCGGAACAGATACAAAGTTTGCATCAACATTAGTAAATAATCCTAAAATTCTTGAGCAATTAATGCATCACGTTCCAATGAAGCG
>CAJWBY010000216.1 GCA_913020705.1 uncultured Colwellia sp. | reverse complement strand
TTTGTAATTATAAGAAAAACCAAAAGTATTTTTTTGTGAAACACTACTATATCCTGTTCTTAGAAACATATGATTAATAATCTGATATTCTACTCCAACTTTTAGATTTAGGTCATCATAATCAGTACTTTCAGTTTCTGTGTATAAATTGACTTTCTGATTTACATTATATTCTAATCCAATGGAGATAACTGATGGGTTATTGTTATTTTTACTTAAGTTTAATGGATCATGCATAAAACTTCCCAAAATTAATTTTCTGCTTAATTTTTTTTGAACACCTATTTCAAAAGTAACAAATCCTGTATTTTCATGATTCTGAATGTGAGTACTGTAATAGTCAATTTTTATTCCGGAATTAAAAGTTTCTGAAAGTTGTTTAGCAAAGGATAGTCCGAATTTATTTTCGTTGTACTGATTAAATCCGTATTGCTGAATGCTAAACCCAAATACTCCAGAGTTTGTAGGTATTAACCCGACAGCTGTTTTGCTATTTAGTTCACTAAGTCCAAAATTATTTTTAATACCTATTCCAACAGAGATGTCTTTACTGTTTGCTCCTCCAGCTGGATTTGTAGTGGTACTCCAAATGCCTTTCTGAGTTGTGTAGCAATCTGCAATTCCTAAACTTTGTGCAGAGTTTAAAAAGTTGTTTTGACCAAAAGAAAATAAGGGAAAACTTAATAATATTATGTAATAAAAAACAGACTTCATCTTGAGGTCTTAATTTTTTAGTTTGTTCTGAATTTGTATTTATGAACCGCCAAATCATTATTGGCTTTTACAATCTTACTCTTTAAGTTTTCTTTATAAGAAGCAATTTTTGTGTGTATTTCTTGATTGTCAGTAGCTAAAATTTGCGCAGCTAAGATTCCTGCTGTTTGAGGGGTAAAAGTAAATCTAATACTGGGATCTTCGCTGATTGTGATGCCTGTCTTAACAGTTATTAGTGGTTCATTATTAAAGCTAATATTAATGCCAGTGACATAGTGGGCGGGAATAAAATGGCGAGATGCCTTATCAAACTGCATGCCACTTGAATTGGGATGACTGATAATGACCTGTGCCGTTGTTTCTTGCCCAATAATCGCTTGTCGCATTCTCAACTGCACTTTTCCTAGTCTAGTAATTGAACTTGTTGGATCTTTACTGGCAGGGGCTGAACAACCACCCGAAGCAATGACAAACCGGTTTAACATGTGCAAGCTATCATCATTCATCTCGGCGATTACGCGTACATTGCTGAAATTATCCATTCTAATGCGAGTTGAAATATTAACCGCGCCAAGTGTCGGTGAAAGAGTGAATACAGCAGAATAAGGCTGAGGGTTATTATCAACGATAAGATGTAATGTTTTTATATGATGTTGAGGTGTTTGGGCGGCTAGTGATTTTATGGTAAGGGGCATGATGGCGGCATCTTCAACCTTGTTGGGCACCTCTATAAATAAGAGATCAGTGGCATTTTCTCGGATCACTCGTTGACCGAAATAATCGCGTTTTAATTGTTGCCAAGCGGTTGTTTGCTTAGTGTCTTCCGCCATGCAGATCTGGTTGAATAACAATAGAAGAAGAGTAAAAGGTAGATTGAGTTTAAAGGAGGTGATCATTTCTAATTCCTCAATTTATGAGAATATTTAAAAAAAAGGCCAGATAGATTATCTGGCCAAATAAAAGAAAATATTTAATGAAGCTGAATTTCAATAAACGATAATAAGTATATTGGTGTTAAATAAGGAGTTAATCAGACTTATTCGTTTAAAAACTATGAGTTAGTCCTAAACACTTCTGATTAAGTGTAAATTGACAATGCCCTGAAAGCGTATTTCGAAGGCATTGTCAGTTTGAGATATGGGTTAGAAACTTACTTTTACACCTGCCCAGACGCTACGCGGCGCGCCTGGTGATAAGAAGCGTTCTTCTTCAATTTCACCGCCATCAGCAGGGAATGAGTTAAAGTTACGAATACCTGAGTTTGCATATTCTTTGTCGAATAAATTGTCTATTTTTGCCCATAACTGCACCATTTTAGTTGGTTGGTAGCGTGCATTTAGATTAAATACGGTGTAGCTATCGACTTTGTCCAAGTCATTGCTTTCATCACCGCGCATATAGGAACTGCCAGAGTAGACCATGCTACTGCCAAGGTTAAACGTATCGGTGAAGGCATAATCAATACCTAGTTTAACGTTATGGCGTGGAATAGCCGCTAATTCATCACCTGCTTGCACTTGAATGCCATTGGGTTCTACAACGCTAGCCAGTAATTCATTGGATTCAAAGGTGGCATCAATAAAGCTGTAGTTTGTGTACCATGCCAATTTGTTAACTGCGCCATTTAAACCCAGTTCAAGACCTTGACGTTGAGTTTCATCTACATTGATAAAGTAGCCAGATCCATTCGTTCCTGTTGCCGTGAAGAGTAAATCATCTTCCAGTTGTGTGCGAAAGATAGCTGCACTCCAATTGATACCACCAGCTTGGGTTAAAGCACCACGAGCACCTAATTCAAGTGTTTTACCGATAACAGGATCGAGTGGGGGATCAGCGACAAATGAGTTGGGTAAGTTACATGGATCTTCAGGATCAGCACAGGTTAATTCTGCCGCTGTTGGGGTGCGAAAGCTTTCATTATAGGCTGTGTACACGGTCAGTTCAGGGCTGACGTTATAGCTTAGACCAATAGCAGGATTAAACCGTGAAAAGCTATGGTCGCCATTGAGTTTGTCTTCTAAACCGGTTTGATCTTGTATTTTAATAGTAGTGTGTTGATAGCGACCGGCTAAAGTTAATGCGAGTTGCTGAGTTAAATCATAAGTGTCGGTAAAAAATAGAGCCCAGTTTTCGCGTTCTGTTTTGATATCAACATCGACGATAGCTATTTCAGTTGGAAGAGTACCGCGTGCTAGGCCATCAGCATATAAGTCTGATTCTGCTTCTGCAACCGTAAAATCTGTTTTTGCTTTGTCGAAAGCTGAACCAATAATAAATATATTATTTCGCCCAGCAATTTGTGAATTATGGCTTAATTGTAATGTACCTCCCCAGTTATCTGTTTCTGTCTGAGTGGTGCGATCTTCACCTTCGGCTTCTAATTCATTTAGACCCGTACAAAATGTGGGATGAATAGGATCGCCATTACCATCAAGAACAGGAGTGTCGGCAGGATCGACACATTGAACTTCGGCGTCGCCATTCAATGTACTACGTTTAAAATTACGGTAAAAGGCATTGGCCGCGACTAAGGTAGAATCTGTTAGCCAATGACTACCTCGTAAATTAACAAAGTTCATTTCATTTTCAGTTTGATCGGGGAAAGTATAAACCGCTTCGCGATCAACGACTAAATGACTTTCTGGTACAAAACCATTACCAATTAAATCGGTGTCGGCATAGCTATAACTTAGGTCAAGATCAGAGGTGTCATTTTCCCAGCCAACTTTGGCGAAGACTTGCTCAACATCAGAAGGGGAGCGTTGTCGCCAACCATCTTCTTTAAATTTATTTGCACCAATATACCAATCAACATTGCCACTACTACCTCCATGTTCAAAGGTACCATTGCGGCGATCATCTGAACCGCCAGATAATTCTAGCGTTGTCCCAGAAAAGTTAAAGCCATTTTTTGTTTGTAATGATAATGCACCGCCTAAGGTATTCAAACCAAACATGGGGTTAGAGCCTGGTACTAAAGTCATATTGGCAATAGCAAACTCTGGAATAAGATCCCAATTGACCGTATCTCCAAAGCCTTCATTGACGCGAACACCATCAATATAAGTAGAAACACCTATGGCACTACCGACCAGAGGTGAGGCTAAAAAGCCACGGTAATGTAAGTCATTTTGGAATGGGTTGTTTTGGGCAGAGTTGATATCCACACTGCCAATATTTCTAAATAGCATTTCTGCCATGTCGACAGGATTTTGATTGGCTATTTGCTCAGCGCCGATGGTTTGAACATTGCCTGCATACTTTTCAAGTGGTAACCCTATACCTGGCAGTGGTGTGGTACTGATCACGCTTAATGTAGGCAATTCCATTGCTGTGGCGGGATTGTTACTGTTAGCGAATGAGGCGGTTGATATTACTGACAATAGCATTGCACTATGAATGAGTAGTGAGAGTTTATGTCGTTTAAATTGCATTGTTTTTCCTTGATGAAAATGGTTTTTTTGCACATTGAAATCATACGGAAAATAGGCCGAAAAAGAGTGATGCAGAGTTAACGGCTTTGGCTAGGAGAAAGTCCCGTTAAGCTAAGTAATTTGGTTGTGTTTAAGAGTGTTATATTCGAGTGCTAGTTTTAGTAAATCAACCATATTATCAACGGCAAGTTTTTGCATGATTCTCACTTTGTTATTAGAAACTGTGCCTGTGCTAAGTGATAAAGTATGGGCAATCTCATGTCGTGTTTTACCTTCAATTAATAATAAGAAAATGGCATGTTCGCGCGGTGTTAAACGTGCTATTTTATCGTTGGAAGGTGTGACAAACTGCATTGCCAGTGCAGTGGCAACTTCTGAACAGAGGAACGGTTTTCCACTATGAACTTGGTTTATCGCCTTGATTAATATCTCAGAAGAATTACTCTTCAGCACATAGCCCATGGCGCCATTATCGATAGAACGCGAGACAAAATTCGTATTATCATGCATTGACAATGCAATGATTCGAGCATCAGAGTGATGTAATATAATCCGAGCAATACAGTCTAGACCATTCATGCCATTAATAGATAAATCCATCAATACAATATCGGGTTTATGGTGTTGATATTCACTAAATGCCTGCTCACCACTATCTGCTTCGGCAATAACGGTAATATCAAATTGGGCGAGTAACAAACGATAGCCTTCACGTACAGCAATATGATCATCAACAAGAAGGACCGTTATTCTGGCCGCCATTAGTGCTGAACCGTTTCATTGATGGGTAATATTAATTCTATAATGCTACCAGAGGGAGAATGAGCTGAAATACTAAATTTTCCATTTACACTATTTGCACGCTCACGTAGACCGACGAGGCCTAGACCTTCTTGTTTAATAGCCTGATCCAAGCCCACACCATTATCAATAATCTGAAGTTTTAAAAATGGCTTTTCAGAGGTGTTTTGTTCAGGGAAGTAGATGTTGATAACAACATTTTTCGCCTGACTATGACGTGAGACATTAGATAAACCCTCTTGAATAGTACGATATAAAGTCAGCAAGCTTTCTTCACAAAGTTCCATTTGTTCACCATGAAAATTGAGTTGGCAATCAATAGAATGATGACTCTGTTGCCACTCAGTCACTAAATCTTCGACTGCCATGACCAGACCAAATTCAAGGGGTGGTGGGCGTAGTGTTTTAAGTAAAGAGCGGGTGATTTGGTGCAATTTATCCACGTTACCCGTTATCATCGTTGTAGCGTTTAATACTACCGTTTTCTCACCGCTAACTGACGCTTGAATTGTTTCAGCATTAGTACGTAAAGCTGTTAAGTGCTGAGCAAAAATATCATGTAACTCTTGTGCCAAGAAAAGACGCTCCTTATCTTGAGTTTCAGTCGTTTTTTTTACTAAACGTCTATTTTCAGAAAGCAAAATACGATTATTGAATTCTTTTATTTTTACATGTTGGTAGCGTCGATAACTAAACCAAATCAGCCCAATGGATAAACTCAGTAAAGGAAAGAATAACTCATCAGCTTGATAATCTTCCCAGACTCGACTCCAGTTATAAAAGCGTTCGGTTAAATTAAAATGTCTAGCGAGAAACCATGATAATAAACTGAAAATAATAACTGCTGCGGTATCGATAGCGATATGTGTATGTATATAAGTTGGCTTGTCAGACATAAAATAACTCAAATGGTTGTATTTATATCAGCATAGCGAATGTGACGGTCGAGAAGAAGATAGTGGTGACAAATAGGGAAAAAGTCATATATGAAGCAAAATTTATTTGAACATTCAATGCAGGTTTTGGCTCGTCAATCGACAGGAAAGATAATAATTCGTAAGGAATAGAGTAAAGTTGAGGGCATCAAATTAACCCAATTGGAATTCAGGTTGAGTTTTGACTACTCTGATTTATGGAGACAATATAGAAAAATGGCGCGCCTGACAGGAATCGAACCTGTGACCCCCAGTTTCGGAAACTGGTACTCTATCCAACTGAGCTAC
>CAJWBY010000215.1 GCA_913020705.1 uncultured Colwellia sp. | reverse complement strand
CAAAGTATTAGGCTGTTATCCTATCGAACATATAAGTCCGACAAGTGTGCCAAGTAGTGCTGTAAACGTTTAACCTTATAAATAATGTAAACTTCACCTAGATTGTTAAAAAACACATATAGGTGAAGTTTTCATTTAAAAATCACGCCATAAAAATAGAACTTAAGAACTACACGAAAGCATAGAGCAGCCCGCTTTATTTCTCGCCCATTCTGGACGTTTTTCACTGTAATGATGGAACTCATCTTGTTCATCATAAGGTTTTTCCAGCACCTTTTGTAATTCATGTAATTTACTGAAATCACCTTGATCTGCAAGTTCTATGGCTTGTTGTGCTAAATAATTACGTAATACATATTTAGGATTCACTTTATTCATTGCCACTTTTCTTTCTACTGGTGTTTTTTCGTCTTGCTGAACTCTATTAGCGTAGCTTTCTAACCATGAAGAAAAACGTATTTTATGATCTGTCGTTAACTGTTCATCCAAATAAAAGCAGTCAGAGAAGTGAGCGAAATTATTTTCTTTAACTTCATCGTCATAACGAAAATCAGCCAATAACCGATAGAAAATTGTCATGTCTGTTTCTATATCTTCTAACAATGTTTCCAGTGACAAAAACAGGTCAGCATCAGCTTTCTGGTTTATTTCTTCTAAGGCAATACTCATACCCAATTTGTTCGACATCATTTCATGCCATTGTTGTTGATAATCTTTACTGTAGTTATTTAATATGGCTTCAAGTGGCTTAGATTCTTCAATTAACGGATAAATAGCATTTGCTAACTGGAATAAATTCCATTGTGAAATTTCGCCCTGTTTGCCAAAGCTGTAACGCTTGCCTTGCGCATCCGTTGTGTTGGGCGTCCAAGACAAATCAAAATTATCAATCCAACCATAAGGGCCATAATCAATGGTTTCCCCGATTAATGACATATTGTCGGTATTCATTACGCCGTGAACAAAACCTACCCGCATCCAATGCACCATAAGTCGACAAGTACGCTGAGCAATCTCGTTAAACCACGCTAAGTAGCGTTGAATATGGTCGTCAGCGTATTCATTTAATAATTCAGGAAAATCTCGTTTAATTGAATAATCAACGAGTTGCTTTAACAGCACTTTATCTTTTCGATAGGCGGGTAATTCAATACTTCCAAAGCGCATAAATGACGAAGACACTCGACACACAACTGCACCTAATTCAGGTTTTGCATTACCGTTATAAAACATGTCTCGCACAACGCTATCACCCGTTAACGACAGGCTCAGTGCACGGGTAGTAGGAATACCTAAATGAAACATCGCTTCTGAACATAAGAATTCTCTTACAGAAGAACGTAATACCGCTAAGCCGTCAGCTGTTCTAGAAAAAGGTGTTGGTCCTGCACCTTTCAACTGGAGTACTTTATGGCCATGTAATGGGGTGTTTACTTCAGCTAAGTTGATAGCTCGACCATCGCCTAATTGTCCAGCCCAATGACCAAACTGGTGTCCGCCATAACACATGGAATAAGGTGAAAACTCTTCAGGAACAATATTCCCCGTAAACAACTGTAAAAATTCATCACTCTTTATTTGCTCTTCACTTAATCCTAGTATTGATGCAACATCTCGGCTACTGGTAACCAACTGAGGATTAGCTGTTCGTTTGGGTGTTACCCAAGAAAAAGCAGCGGAATGTACTTGATGAGGAAAAATAGACTCTTCTAGATCTTCAGGTAACTGTGAAGAAAAACTATTTTCAATATTGAAATCTAAATAAGACAAAGTAAGCGGCTGATTGGAGAATAGAATTGTAGGGGAATTATTCACTGTCAGTTTACATTTTGCAATATTCATTTCAAACAAAACCTGACATGGCCTTTAAAATGTCAGGCTAAAAGCGACTTTTGAAAATTATATTTACGCTTTAAAGGTTAAAGCGCTTTAGCTTATTTTATTTAACCCGTAAAATACTGAAAATTTTTAGTATACCATTAGGCTTTATCTTGCAAACGTTAGCCCAGCTTAAATCAGGCGAATATTCAGACCTTACGCGCTTAACCCTTAGCGAAAACTTAACTGAATTTCCGAGCGAAATATTTTCATTAGCGAATTCACTCGAAGTATTAGATTTAGCCAACAATCAATTATCGAGTTTACCCAAAGAACTATCTTCTTTAAAAAAGCTAAAAATATTATTTTTAACAAATAATAACTTCGAAAGCATTCCCGCTATCGTAGCCGATTGCCCAAAGCTAGAAATGATCAGCTTTAAATCAAATAAACTCACACATGTTGATGAAAACGTACTGCCACTTCAAACGCGTTGGTTAATATTAACGGATAACAACATAGTTACTTTACCCAACTCAATGGGTGAGTTAATCCGTTTACAAAAATTTGCTATTGCAGGAAATCAATTACAGCAACTACCTAGCAGTATGAAAAACTGTACCAACCTTGAATTAATGCGCCTTTCAGCCAATCAGTTAACAGAACTTCCAGAATGGTTGTTCCAATTACCTAAATTGGCATGGTTAGCGTTCTCAGGTAATAAATTAGCAGAGAATACGCCACAAATATCGAATGAAATGGTCAGTGTTTCATTAAATGATTTCCACCTAAAACAAAAATTAGGTGAAGGCGCGTCAGGAGTTATTCATCAAGCCGAATGGATCAATAAACCTTTAAATATTGATTCAAATAACGATATCGCGGTAAAACTATTCAAAGGTGAAATAACCAGCGACGGCTACCCGATTGATGAATTGAATAATTGCTTACAAGCCGGTGAACATCAAAGTTTAATCAAAGTTATTGCTAAGATTATGTCGAAAGAACAACTCGCGTTAATCATGGAGTTAATTCCAGCTCGCTTTTATAACTTAGGCTTACCGCCATCATTAATAACCTGTACTCGAGATACCTTTCCTAGTGATGCAACTTTAGAAGTAAGTGATATTTTAAAGATTGCCTTAAGCATGGCTGATGCCTTACGTCACTTGCATGAAAATAACGTTAGCCACGGTGATATTTATGCTCACAACACTATGGTTGATAAAGAAGCCAATATGCTTTTTGGTGATTTTGGTGCGGCTTCTAATTTGAATGTTTTAACCGAAAAACAGCAAAAAGCAATGCAAGCCATAGAAGTAAGAGCTTTTGGTTGTTTATTGGATGATTTATTGCCCTTAAGTCATCATGCCCAAAAGACGCATCACTATGATCAACTCATCAATATAAAAAATAATTGTATGCAGGAAACTAGCTTTAACAGGCCTACCTTTAGCACCATTGTAGAACAGCTAGAGTTGATAGAATAAAAAGGCACATTTCAACTTACTGCGTTAATACTATATTATCGGTATAAGCTTTACTAAATATCACTCTTAATAAACATTAAAGGTGATCATCAATATCTGAGTATTTATATATGAATTCGAATAAAAATGAACTAATGACAGAATGGTGCTTGCTTCAGAATCAATTTGATAGCTATGAAAAGCATTCTCTCTATATTAAATTAGTCAGTATTATGGTTTTATTGACCGCTGAAATATCAGGATTTATTGGTATTACTATCATTTTTATACTATTGGTTTTATGGGGACAAGATGCCATTTGGAAAACATTTCAATCGCGCATAGAACCTCGACTTTTTCAGATTGAAAAGTCTATTTCAACTGATTGCAGTGAAAGTGCATGCCAATTTAACACTGAATATAATAAGGGGAGTTTAGGTGGTTTAGCTTTAATTATTGAATATGCTCGCCAATCGATTCGACCTACGATAGCTTTTCCTCATATTGTTCTGATAATAATTTCATTGGTGAAATATTTATATTAATTATCACCTAAAGATAATAGATACATATAAAAACGATACAAACTTCTATTTAATAACAAGGAGTAACAAAAGACTTTTTGTTACTCCTTAAAAATTGTTCTATGGCAAACGAGCAGTTAAAAAAGTCTCCCTAAACCTTTAGTCAACGTCTGAAATGTAATCACTGAGTTCATTAACAATTCCTTTGATTGCATTACTACTTTCATTTTTAATACTTTCAAATATTAGACCATTTATAAGCTGTTCCATTTTTTTGTCTTTTTTGGCTTTGTCTATTTTACTCAGAGAAAACGCCTTTAATTCAACCAATTTATCACGCTCATAACTTGTCAATGTTGGGTCGTTAATCAATGCACTTAAATGCCCTGGCGTATCTAATATTGAACCATTTAACATCATGGCTGACGTTATTGCTAAAGTTGGGATCCACGGTTTATTAGTTTCTACGCCTATTTTAGTAAAGGCTGTATGTGTTAACTTTAAGTTTCCATTTTTAATGGCCAAACTTCCCATCATTAAGTTTGAGAACAATTGTTCCTTTTGAAATTGATCTTCCACTCCTTTAAACTCATCGTTCGCTTGAATTTTATCAGAGTAATCTTTCGCTAATTCACCCCATCCTTGATTATACATTGCTGTTGCTAATGAAGTTTGTGCAATATATTTATCTTTGGGTGTTTTCGCTTTTTTTAATGCCAATTTACTGTCAGCAATGGCAAAGTCTTCATTAAATCCTAAGCTCCACATATAAGCTAATAAGGTGTGAGTATTCGTACGGGTTAGCTCGTCACCTTCAGCTGATTGTGAATTATAAACACGTGTTATGCCCTTAATGCTTTCTCTCGACATTTTATAATAGCCTTTATAAATCCACTCTTTTTGCAATTTCTTATATTTTTTCCCTTCAGATTTTAAAGAGGCAAATGCTGGTAACGATATAACCAGCCAACTTACAAAAAAATAGCTCATCCATTTGTTTTTAATATTCATTATTTATTCCGTTAATTTTTTGGCAATACTTTGATTTTTAAGACTGTATGCTCCATGAACATGACCTTGGTAAAATTTATCTTTTATATGTGATACTGAGAAAACCAGTTTCGAACTAATATCTCCTATAATACTGTTCTCATGAGCAACAATATTTAATCCTGCTGCATCTAATCTACTGCCACTTAATTTTATTGCTTCTTGGGTATGAATAAGTCCATTAGTAATATTGACTACAGACTCAGTAGCAATCAAAGCACTGTGGTCACTTTTAATTGTTATGTTTTCAGCGGTAACTAATGAATCTGTTATTAACAATTGGTTGGCAGAAAAATCTATCAATTGAACATTACTACAATTGTTAATATATACTTTATTATATGAGCCACTATATTTTTGGTTGTTAAGGTTTTCGCAGATTAAATCACCTTTATTTACAAGTGATTCAACGAGTAACTTTTTTGTAATTTGGCCATCCAAAGACTGCTCTAAATGCTTCAAAAATAATTCATTATGCGACTTCATTGGTACATGCCCCGCACCATCGATAACGCTTAAAGTGGCTCCTTTTATTTGTTGCTTAAGAACTTTTGCAGTTCTTAACGGAGCTACATTGTCTTCAGCCCCCCAAATAATAAATGTTTCAACGCTAATTTCTGGTAAGGCTAAACTAAAATTTTCTTCTATTAAACTAACCGCAGCATTGGTATTAGGGCTTCCTTTTATCAAAGACCACGCAAACCTACTTTCTTGAATAGTATCACTCACGACATTTGTACTAATGAGTTCCACCAATGAACCGCCAAAGTCACTGACTTGGGAGACAATATTTTTCAATTTTTCTGGAGACTTTTTTTCATCAATATTATGCTGAACAGCACTTTTAATAAATGCTGTTTTGTGAAGAATACCTGCAACATCAACTAAAATAAGTTTTTCAATAGCATCTGGATACATACTGGCAAAACGCAAACTAACGGCGCCGCCCATTGAATGGCCAACGAGTGTAAATTTTCCTGTTGAATATTTCTCACTGACCGCATTTATAACGTCTGCATATCGAGTAGGTGAATAACGGCCTTCTGGCTTTTGAGAATAACCAAAACCCGGTAAATCGATAGCAATAACATGATATTTAGTCGCTAAAAATGGCATTACTGAATACCAATCTTGCATACCTAGCTGACCCAAACCATGCACTAATAGAATACTTTCTTGATGCTGCAACCCTGCCTGTAAAATCGCCATTTTGGAATTAAAAACGGGCTCTTGAAAATAGCTATAAACCCAACCTTCTGGAGAAGATTCAGGAAATACTAAAACATTTTCAGCTAAGGTTTCATTTTCTGTATTCAACTTCTGCTTAATGTCACTATAAGTTGCCTTGAGTCCGCTAAGCCAAGTAGTGACCTGGTCAAGTAAATTCAGACACCCCAGTTAAGCTACTTTTTCTAACTCATTAATTTTCAATTCAAAATCATTA
>CAJWBY010000214.1 GCA_913020705.1 uncultured Colwellia sp. | reverse complement strand
AAGATATGGGTTTGGGTATTAATACCTTGTTGACGGATGATTTTGACGAAGCTTTAAGTGCTGCTCAGTTATTAGACGAGATTAACCTAGAACGTCGATCTGTAGAAAAAGACATGCAAGATCAAGCACTGCAAATGTTAGAAAAAATGTCTTTTGATACAGATGAACAACCACTAGCATATTGCCTCTACGATGCAAACTGGCATCAAGGCGTAGTTGGTTTGTTGGCATCACGTATTAAAGAACGTCAACATCGACCAGTAATAGCATTTGCTCCAGGTGATGAAGGGGAAATCAAAGGTTCAGCCCGTTCTATTCCCGGTGTACATATTCGTGATGTATTAGCCTTAGTCGCTGCCCAAAATCCTGAGTTACTCTCCAAGTTTGGCGGCCATGCTATGGCTGCTGGCTTAACCATTAAACAACACGATCTGGCCGAATTTGAACAATGTTTTCTGAATGTCTTGCAATCATACGTTGAACCAGAAGTATTAGAACAAAGCTTAAATACTGATGGTGAAATAGAACATGAGGATATTTCACTAGCATTAGCTGAGTTATTACCCAACGCAGCACCTTGGGGACAAGGTTTTCCAGAACCTCAATTTCATGGCCAGTTTAAAGTGGAAAACATTCGAACAGTAGGCCAAGAAGGTGATCACCTAAGACTCACCTTAAGTTTAAACAATAATAGAAATATTACGGCCATGGCATTTAGGCAACAACAACCAGATTGGCTTATTCAAGGCGGAGAAGCCATTGTTCATTACCGTTTGGATGTAAATGAGTTCCGTAATCAACGCTCGGTGCAGATGTTGGTTGAGAATATTTTGCCCATATCACCATTGTCGTAAAGTTGATATTTCCTAATAGTTAGGCGACCGTTTGATATCGAATCGTCAATGAATTGTATATATGCTCAGCTGTATCTGAAATATTGTCATTGATATCTGCCAAAATTTGAAACAACACTTCGTTATCTTCAAGGCCGTCCCAAATTTTCACATAACTACCATCTTTATAACCATTATGTTGTCTGAAACGGTTTAAGGTGTTTTTACCGATGTACTGCAAGTACAAATCATCGAAAGTCAGGCCTGTAACGGAAAGCATGTTGTAAAATACATCGGTATTAAAGTGTTGTTTGCTGGCTAGCTCGCCAACAAATGTATCAATGAGTGCTCGTAAATCATCACTGTCACTTTTATGTAACTCACTTGGGCTTAATAAGTCCGCAAGAGACTCTAAAGAATCAGACTGTTCTAGGTAGTGACTTAACATGAAATGCCAGATATCGACGAGTTCCAGCTGTACTTGAGCCATGTCAGGCACTTGTTTTTTCCACCACTTAAAACCAAAGTGTTCCAGCATTTCGATGCTTTCAACCATCGCTGCGCGATACCATGGATAACCTTGTTGTTTCCAATCTTCGGTAACAACGCGGTTGATTTCATCCTGAAGCACCAACATTTCTTTGATTTTAGCTTTCATCGATTAAGCCCTTTTCCCTACGTAATTAAATTAGGAGATACCATAGTAAAAAATTAAGCAGTAGGCAACCTGATTTATTAAAACAAACAATGGAATAGTGTTCTGAATGCAAACCGGACAAGAAAGCATGGATTCTTGCTTGCTTAAATAGCGTGACTTTACTGGACAAAAATAGTGGTTTTAGTTTCAGCTCAGCTATTGTTTAGAGTAGCAACATGGAGATGATTGGCGGCGAAATAACTATGAAAACAGAATTAAAAATTACAGAAGATGATTATGTTAAAGCAATGAAGCTTTATTCTAAAAGAACGCCACTCCTGAATGGCATCTATAGCATATTAATCATCGTATTATGCTTGATCACAGTGCTTGGAACACCGGATTTAAGAGGTGGTGCAATCGGTGGTTTAGTTGGTGGCGGCATAGTTATTATGCTGGTGTATTTTGTTATTAACCCCATGTTAGCTGGACGGCACTATCATAAATATAAAGCCATTCAAGAACCGATGTTAGTTCAGCAAATGGATGACGGTATCGAATTTTCAAGTACGGATGGTGGTGGTTTAGTGAGGTGGGAAAAAATTCTCAAGTGGCGTCAAAATGATGAGTATGTATTGTTATATCTTATGCCTCGTTTGTATCACATAATTCCTAAAACCATTAAAGGTCTTGGCTTTGACTTTGTATCTTTGACCAAAGAACTTGAACCGAAAGTTGGAAAAGAAAGCTAATAAATCTTGGATGAAAAATAAGGGTAATTATCAGTAATGAGAAATAGTTCAAGGAAATCAGCTTATTAGATAGTTATTATGGAGACTGTTCATAATTTTGAAATCGCATGCATCTCTAGCTTCATAGCTTGAGGTTCAATAGCTTTCTATAATTTATATGAGGCTAAAAGCCTTGTTAAGCTAAAAAGGGAATTTACGGTGAAGCGGGAAATTATTAATAAAGTTCTAATTAATAAAGCGGGTGAATTATTTTTAGCCGTAGAAAGTGGTGGCAAACATATGTATCACTATATTTATCGAGAAGCCGCCGGAGTATGGTGGGACGCTGAAAATCAAGGTTTCAAAACTGAGTCTATTAACTGCAAATCTCATGCTCAATGGTTTACTCAAATAGTTAATGTTGCAAAGTCCAGTTTGGGTGTTGAATTACGGTTAAGCCCAAAAGCGACATGGCGATTTATCCCTGAAACTGAAAAAGCTGAAATTGTTAAACAATATTCCGTATACAGCACGATGTAGTACATAAGCCTATTCTTCAGATAATATTAGAGAAATTTAAAGTAGATATTTCCTATAAAACTAAGTGATTTTAGTCTAGGCGTTTTAATTTCTGAAACGCAGATGATTGCCAAGGTCTAATTGCTAACATTAAGCCTGTTGCTTGTCTTGCTTTAACGGGTAGTTTTGCATCGTCGTTTTGCAACTCTGAAAATTCATTAACTAACAATTCAAGTCGTTTGTTGAGTATATCGATGGATTTTGTCGATAGCGTACCAGCAAGATACACTCGTTGCTCACCTGGGGATGTAAATGTTGAATGTAAAAATTCACTTTGTATTGTATTTTCAAAAAAAGTTTCAATGGGGCCACCGGCTAGCCATTGAAAGTCTTGTGCGACCATGCGTTTTATTTTGTTATTGGGTAGTAACTGTATTAACCCTAGTCGATCTAAACGAATCAGATAACTAATACACTCGGTTTCGCTGATCTCATAAATATCGATTATTTCTTGAAAGGTCCACGTGTTCTGTGAACATATCGCGACTAATAAAAACTTGGTATCAGATATTAACTCTTGTTCTTGAACTTCAGTGAGGCGGGTGATCTTCTCTTGCTGATCATCAAATATACGAACTAAATCAACAAAATCTATTTCAAGCATTTCACAAATTTTATTAAGTCGAGTTAGGCTAAAACTGTTGTGTGAGAACATTCGTTTGATACTAACTTCACTTAAGTCAAGGTGATTTCCGATTTCTGCGTAAGTTATTCCGTGTGAACGGAGCAGCTTTTTTAACGACGTTATTAATGGTTTAGTTTGTGACATCTGAACGCACTCAAATTTTAGCTAATAGCCATGAAGCTATGATTTTGCCATAAGGTATCTATATTTGATACTAGTTGTGCATTTAAAACGATACTTTTATATGAATGGTTTTCTATTATGATTCTTTTGTGTAGATTTGTTTTCACCCAAACGGGATAAATAAAAATACAAAGGGACAGAAAATGAAATTAAATATATTTAAATTAGCGATTGTGGTGCCATTGGTGTTTGGTTCAATGAATGTAATGGCTGAAGGCTCATTACAACACTTATCTAATGCATCATCTCATTCAGTTCAAGCGATAGGTCAAACTTCAATAGCGGGAGTGAAGATAGTTGCTGGTGTTGTGGCTGTACCATTAATAATTGTAGGTGGTGTTGGTGAAGCTAGTGGCCAGGCAGGAGACTCCTTATGGGACTCAGCAACAAAACCAATTGGTGAGCCTTTAGAGATTACCGATGAAATTATTACTTCAACGGCATCTCCAGAGCAGGCGATGAAAAAAGAGGGAGAATACTAATGAAAAATTTAAGAATAGTATTAGTATTTAACTTGCTCGTCATTATGTTGACTACCAGCTCAGCGTGGGCTGGTAGTCAACAGGAAGGTGAGCCACAGTTTGCCATTGAAGAGATTGCTAAGTTTACTAAGAAAATAGAAAGAAACATGGCTGAAAAGGGCGTGCGAGTATTTATTATCGGAAGAAATGGAAGGCCTGTTGAAGAGCTTCCAAAGGGAGTTGAATACACTCATGTTGCTTTTGGTGTGTATTCAAAAGTAGAAACGCAAGATGGCCGAATTGTTCCAGGTTATGCCTACTATAACCTTTATCAAAGTGAAAAAGACGGTGCGACAAGTAGTTTAGTAACTGACTATACAATTGATTTTTTAGTCAATATATACGAGCCGAAAGTAGGCATTGTTATTCCTACGCCAGAGTTACAAAAAAGACTGCTAACATTTATAGGTACGGCAGAATATCAATCACTGCATAACCCAAGCTATTCTGTTTTATCTAACCCTTACAACGATATATTTCAAAACTGTACTGAATTTACCTTAGATGTAATCAATTCGTCCATTTATAAAACTGTAGATAAAGATGATCTTAAGTTGGCAGCTAAGGACCATTTTAAAGCATACGATGTGCATATCTCACCTTTCAAAGTGCTCTTTGGTTCAATGTTTGTTTCTGGTGTAACCAAATCAGATCATGTTGGCCAAATAAAAACAGCTACTTATACAACTATTGCGGCTTATCTTGAGAGTTTTAATTTGGCACAGGAAATAATAACAGTTGAAATGTGATTGATAATATAAAGGAAGAGTGATGAAAGTAAAAGCATTAGCATTAGGGATAGTTTTAATATCGTTGGTACTTGCTGCCTGTGTTCGTTCAATCAATAAAAAATCATCTGACCATCATGCATATACTGCAAACGCAGCTCAGATGAAAGGTGACTGGGATGTTGCAAGAAGGCATTGGGCAAAAGCTTTAGTGAATGCCCAACTGGGAGATGAACCAATTGAGAAATTGGCAGTGTTGAATTATGAATATGGGCGAGCTTTAGGCGTTACCTGTTTTTTTGAGGAATCTGAAAAATATTTACAACAGGCAATGAAATCGGATGAACAGGTTTCAGGGCCTGTTTATATGTCATTACTAGAATTGGCAAGACTGAACTACGATCAAAATAACTTTTCCCAAGCTGTATCCTATTTTGAAAAGTTACCGACTATTTATAAAGAGATTAAGATTGAAAACCATGATCCAATAGGTACTACTCTCGTATATGAGGAATATTCAATCTCATTAAAACGGACAAACGATAATATGAAGTCGAAAAACTTTGAACGGAAAGCCAATAGTTTAAGGAATAATAACCCCCGAAGCTTTTCAAAATCAGAAAGAACGCCCTACGGGTCTCAGTGCTTAAATAACAACTAATAAAATATACTGTTTTAAAATTCTTTAGCTTGTCAGTAGTTACGAATAATATAGATATGTTGAATTATCCTAAATATCTAAAATTTCAATCTCAACCCGTTGTCTAAAGTTTTCCAGTTCTTGACCTGAAAACAATTCGGTACCAGGATGCATGACGGTTCCTGCACCACAGGCAATACCATATCTAAGTGCTGTTTGAGCCATATTGTCATGTTGAAAGCCAGCTACCAGTCCAGCCACCATTGAGTCTCCAGCGCCTACAGTAGTATTGATAGCAACATTTAACGCTGGTGCGTAATAACTATTTTCTGGGTTCGTGAGTAGGGCGCCGCCTTCTCCTAAAGATACACAAACATTGCTTACACCACTTTGTTGCAACTGTCTCGCAGTATGAGCGATTGCTTCAACAGTAGGTAACTCAACGTGCAATAATGTTTCTAACTCGTACTTATTGGGTTTTATAAGAAAAGGTTTGGCATCGATTGCCTGCTTTAATATTTCGCCATGACTGTCTATCACGGCTTTGCCTCCTTGATCATTAATGCGTTCAATCAATTGGGCATAAAGGTTTTTTGGAACATTAGGCTGGCAGGAACCCGTAATAATGGCAAAACCATTACCTGCATGTTTAGTAAAATCATTAGTGATGGTTTGTAGCTGAAGCTCTGGAATATCGGTGCCTGAGTCGACCACTTGGAATTGTTGCCGGGTATCTAATTCGATAATGGTGGTATTGATTCGAGTATTACCATCAACATGTTCGTAATAGATATTTTCGAGCTCATGATCGAGTAGATCTTTTAAGATTTGACCAACACTGCCGGCAATGACACA
>CAJWBY010000213.1 GCA_913020705.1 uncultured Colwellia sp. | reverse complement strand
GCCGCTAATCCTAGCGATGAAATAACAAACGAACAACCGAAATCAGAGTCGATATAAAATTATGGCCTTTTGGATAGCAAGCTCACCTCATAATCACATTCAAAGTGAAACCTCTGCAATAATGCGACTCGTCATTTATGCTACAATTCCTGGCATTTTTGCTCAGTGGTACTTTTTTGGTTGGGGAAATATGATCCATATTTCAATCGCCATTACTACAGCCCTAATCGCTGAGTTTACCATTTTATCTTTACGTGAACGAAATATAAAAGCGCAACTCTTTGATGGTAGCGCTATTCTAACAGCGGTATTAATTGGTATCAGCTTGCCCGCCATTGCACCATGGTGGATTTCAGTGATCGGCACAGCTTTTGCTATTATCATCGTCAAACAACTTTATGGCGGTCTGGGTCATAACCCTTTCAACCCTGCTATGGCAGGCTATGTAATGCTGCTGATTTCATTTCCTCTGCAAATGACATCATGGCAACCGCCACTTGAACTAATGGCATTACCTCTAAATTTCCTTGATACGCTTTCGGTTATTATAGGAGGATATACTGTCGACGGCTATTCAGTAGAGCAGCTAAGAACACACATCGACGGCTACACTATGGCCACTCCACTCGATACAGTTAAAACAAATTTAACCTTGGGTTTAACGATAGCTGAAAGTATGGAAAATCCTGTTATCGGTGAAAATTTTGGCTTAGGCTGGGAATGGATTAATGCAGGATTTCTATTAGGTGGTCTATTCTTATTAGCCAAAAAAGCTATTTCATGGGCAACGCCATTAAGCTTTTTAACCAGCTTATTTGTTTGTTCATTGATTGCTTTTTTATTCAGTCAAGACAGCAATGCTTCAACCATGTTTCACTGGTTTAATGGCGCATGTATGTTAGGTGCATTCTTTATTCTAACAGATCCTGTTTCAGGTGCTACCAGTATTAAAGGACGAATAGTGTTTGGTGCTTTAGCTGGATTTTTAGTGTTTATTATCAGGAAGTACGGTGGTTATCCTGATGCGGTAGCATTCGCAGTATTGATTTGTAATATGGCTGCGCCACTAATCGATCAATACACGCGCCCTCGCACCTATGGACATAATGTCTCATCAAACAAGTCGGGAAATGAATAATGGTTCTTTCAATAAAAACGGCTGTCAGCAGAAATGCCAAAATTCTTGCCTTGTTTGCTATTGTTTGTACGGCCATCGTAGGCTTAGTTCATTCACTCACCAAAGATCAAATTGTCTTTCAACAACAACAAGATTTATTACGTAATTTAAACAGTATTATTGCCGAAGACAGTTACAATAATGTTATCTATCAAGACTGCCTTATTTTGCCTAATGATGCATTAGCGACAGCAGAGCCACAAAAAATTTATCGCGCAAGAAATAATGAAAAATCAATTGCCGCCGCCATTACCACTGTTGCCCCAGATGGTTACAGCGGCAATATAGAATTACTCATTGCTATCAATATTAATGGTAGCGTGAGTGGCGTAAGAACATTGAAACACCAAGAAACGCCTGGACTTGGCGATAAAATAGAAGTAAGAAAAAGTGATTGGATTAAGAGTTTTAATACTAAAAAATTAGCGAGTAAAAGCGATGGTCGTTGGCTAGTAAAAAAAGATGGTGGTATGTTTGATCAATTCACCGGAGCAACCATCACTCCGCGAGCAGTTGTAAAAGCAGTAAGAAATACCGTAATTTATTTCAACGAACACCAAGATAAACTTTTTGAAAGTGCAAGTAATTGTCAGAATAATGATTCAGTTAAGGACACCTTATAATCATGAAACTTAACGATGAATATAAAGAGTTAGCTTGGCAAGGTTTGTGGAAAAACAACCCTGGCATCGTTCAGTTATTAGGATTGTGTCCTTTATTAGCGGTAACTTCAACCTTAACCAATGCTATTGGTTTAGGTATAGCAACCTTGTTTGTGCTTATTTGTTCAAATGCTACGGTGTCTGCTATACGTCATTGGGTGCCTAAAGAAATTCGCATCCCTATTTTTGTTTTGATCATTGCGTCTTTTGTGACTTGTGTACAATTACTGATGAATGCCTACACTTTTGGCTTGTATCAATCATTAGGTATATTTTTGCCCTTGATTGTAACTAACTGTGCAATTATCGGCAGAGCTGAAGCTTATGCTTCAAAAAATCCAATCAAACAAGCAACCTTTGATGGCTTAATGATGGGACTAGGTTTTCTGCTTATATTGATGCTACTAGGTGCAGTAAGAGAAATACTAGGCCAAGGTACATTATTTGACGGTGCTAATTTATTATTGGGAGAATGGGCAAGTATATTGCGTGTTGAAGTGTTTAAATTGGACAGCCAATTCTTACTCGCAATTCTACCGCCGGGTGCTTTCATGGCCATGGGTTTATTTATTGCCTTAAAGAATGCAATTGACGATAAAGTTGCGGCTGCAAAACCTAAAGCTGTAAACACAGAGATTTCGCGCGTTCGTGTCAATTTTGATGAAAAATAACAAAAGATAAATTACTTATGAATAAAGAAAAGCGCATAGAAATATTATCTCGATTACGTGACAATGATCCAAATCCAACCACTGAACTCAACTTTTCTTCTCCTTTTGAGTTATTAATTGCCGTGCTACTTTCTGCACAAGCAACAGATGTCAGTGTTAATAAAGCGACTGCAAAGCTTTATCCTATTGCAAATACACCTCAATCTATTCTTGATTTGGGTCTCGATGGCTTAAAATCGTATATAAAAACCATTGGCTTATTTAATACGAAAGCAGCGAACACCTTAAAAACGTGTCAAATGTTAGTTGATTTACACGGTGGTGAAGTACCTGAAGATAGAGTTTCACTTGAAGCTTTACCCGGTGTTGGAAGAAAAACTGCCAATGTAGTTTTAAATACAGCATTTGGACAGCTAAAGGATAATGAAGGTAACTATTTTATTGCCGTAGATACCCATATCCAACGTTTAGCAAACCGTACTGGTTTTGCAAAAGGTAAAACCGTAGAAGAAACAGAGAAAAATATAGTTAAAAACACCCCAAGAAAAACAGAATTCTTTTTTAATTTACATCACTGGTTCATTCTTCATGGTCGATATACTTGTGTAGCGAGAACACCTCGTTGTGGATCTTGTATTATTGAAGACTTATGTGAGTTCAAAGAAAAAGTCAGTTAACTGAGTAATAAATCATACAGTAGGAACAATAATGAAATTTTTACATACGATGGTACGCATACATGACTTGGAAAAGTCACTAGAATTCTATATTAATCATTTAGGTTTAATCGAAACAAAACGTGTTGATGTACCTAAAGGTAAATTTTCACTCATCTTTCTAGCTACAGAAATTGGCGGCCCTGAGATTGAACTAACCCATAACTGGGGCTCTGAAGAAGACTATACCGGTGGGAGAAACTTTGGACATTTAGCCTTTGAAGTAAACGATATCTATAAAACTTGCGAAAAATTAATGGGTGCCGGCGTTGTTATTAACCGACCGCCGCGTGACGGCCATATGGCTTTCGTAAAATCTCCAGATGGCATATCCATAGAGTTATTACAAAAAGATGACTCATTAGCTCCACAAGAGCCTTGGTTAAGTATGGAAAACCAAGGTAGCTGGTAGAATAATTTAACGGATAACTTTGAATAATAAATAGTACGTCTTTCCAATTGGCTTTACCGTCTGCCACTTCATCAAGCTCTTGCTCCATGTTGGCGGTAAAGTCATAGTTCATTAAATCTTTAAAGCTTTCAGATAAACTGTCTGTAACAATTTCGCCCATTTTCTCGGCGTAAAAACGTTTCTTGTCTAATCGTGCATACCCACGGTCTTGGATAGTTGAAATAATTGACGCATACGTAGACGGACGACCAATTGAACGTTTTTCTAATTCTTTAACTAATGATGCTTCACCAAAACGAGCAGGAGGCTTAGTAAAGTGCTGCGCAGGGTTTAATTGCTCAAGCGTTAATACCTCATCAACAGATAAATCAGATAAGTGTTTATCATCACCTTTCGATAATTTCGGATGAATTCTCATCCGATCGTCAAATTGCATAACTCGGCCTGTTTAGCGCAGATGCAGTAATAAAGTTATACAGTCTCCGATGGCAAATAGAGTTACTGTTTAAGGAATGGAAGTCTTATTGCAACCTTCAAAAATTCAACGCCAGAAACGCGACGATGATGGAAGGTTTGGTGTGGGTAAGTTTATTGACGTTGTTAGTAAAACGGCGAATAAGCATGAGTGTTCAACAGCTTGCAGGTATTGAGTTATCAAAATTTATGGTAGCAAAAAACACGCAAGGTTGGTTTTATCAATTAATGGAGTCGATAACACAAGGCGTGATATCGACACTGAAAAACACATGGCAAAAAGCTATCAATTTTTTTCTCAAAATATGCTCAAAGAGCGAACCCGATCAGAAATAAAGAAAAAGGACGATTAAAATGCGGTTTAGCTCCTTTTATCTCTTAATGTCCAACCTATGAGCCGTTATTAAATTTTTACTTTTGCTAGTAGCTTCTTATGAGCTTTTGACCAAAACTGACTGGTTATTTTGTTGATAACATTTGATTCAGCATTGATCAATACGGCAAAACCAATATCTAAATCAGGCGAATAGCCGATATCAGCTCTAAAGCCTGCAACCCAACCTGAGTGATAAACTATCGGGTGATCACCAAATTGATAAATACGCCAACCATAACCGTAGTGTGCATCAGTTAAGTGACTACGCCAATATCTGCGACGTAAATCCTTTTTAGTTTTAATGCGTGGAGTTGTTAATTCATCTAATAATGCTGGCGAAAGCACGGTAGGTTGATAACCTAAATTAGCAATTAACCATTTCGCTAAATCTGTAATGCTGGCATTAATTCCTGCTGCTGGCGCGACTTTATAGTAGTCGGGTTCAACATCTACAGTGCGCCAAACATATTTTCTAATATCATTACCTTGCTTATCTTTTCTGCCCGTTTTTATGCGCTTTCTTAATATATGAGGTTTAGCGGTATTTTTATTGTTACGGAAAACGTCAATTCCCACAGAAGCATTTTCCATTTCTAATGGCGAGAATATCCTCTCTTGTAGCAAGGTGGAATAGCTTTTAGTTTGGCTCGCTTCGATTGCTGGCTGTAAAAAACCATAGACGATATTTTGATAGCCATAGCATTTAGCTGGCTGACATATTGGCTTAACGCGATCAAAACGGTTAATTATTTTTTCCATACTCCAGTTTTCATGCAGTAAATTGTCGTAAGCATTGGGCATTAATCCGCTAGAGTGACTTAGTAAGTGTTTTATTTGAATTTTGTCAGCTGCGCCTTTAGTGGCTAGAGTAAAGTTAGGCAAATACTTAGTTATTGGGTCGGAAAGGTTTAATTGCTGCTCTTGCGCCAACATAGTGGTAATAGTTGCGGCAAATGGTTTTGATACTGAGGCTAAACGGAAAACTGTATTGTTGTCGACTTTTTTTGATTTTTTGGTATCGATATAGCCGAACTTCTCTAATGCGATGACCTTATTATTTTTTACGATAGCATATGCACCACCTGGAATATTGTGCTTTTTTAACTCTTTAGCAAAATCAGCCGCGAGTTGTTTATTTAAACGCTGTAGTTCGTTTGCATTGGCGTTAAGACCTAAGGTGCTAGCAAAAATAAGAAAAAACGAGATGGAAATTGTTAAAAAACGAACAAGCATGAATTGAACTCAAATTGGAAAAACAGCTAATTCTATCGGCTTGCTAGTAAAATACAAAGTAAAAGAATTTATCGTATAAAAACGCATCCTTAAAAAGTGTAAAGTTAAAATAACTTTTTCTTTCATTTAAGTATAGGTAACCTGAGTTCTGCTTAAGAATGACGTTTTCTAAATAGCCACTATTCCTGAAATTACATTTAGCATGAAACCCGTCTCACTGGGGTGGCGACTATGCTCAATTTGTGAAATATTTTTAAGCTGATCATTTATTGTTTCAATAGAGCATTACAGATTGTCGTTTACATTAGATTCGACAATCATTTAAGTATCACTTGAGAACCGACAACAAATCACTATGTTCATCGGTCCAAATTATCTCACTCTTCTTTTCTCCAAAACTTTCCGCCGGCCAATCACTGCGATAAGCTTTTACTCGAACATCCTTTAAAAAAACCTGGTTATTGGTTAATAAAACCCATTGAACATTATGTTCATTGTCTTTATCTGCAACAGTTTCAACGTAAATAATGTCTTTATCTAGCGCATTCGATAAACCACGTACTAAGTGAGTTAAATCTAAGTGCGTATTTGAAATATGGATAGCCAAAACACCATCA
>CAJWBY010000212.1 GCA_913020705.1 uncultured Colwellia sp. | reverse complement strand
AGTCTCTTTTTGCAAGCAAAAGTGAGTTTGTCAGATCGTTTGAAATTTACAGGTAATTATTCCGAAGATACTTGGTCTGGTGCAACTCCTATTGCTACAGCCCCCGTTGGCTTTGGTGGGAATGATTTGGTTCAGGAGACAGTAAATGATCCTGTTACAGGGGCTTCTCCCTATTTAAAAAACACTACAGCTTATTTTGATACTCAATATAACCCCCTTCGAATGGATGTAGGTCACCCTAGAGACAATAAAAAACAATATAGTCAAGATGATCAACTAGTTCACACCCTAGCTATGGCTTCCCCCGAAACGCGTAAACAAGGAGACTTTAAACTCAGATATGAGTTTAATGAGGCTGCGATAGACGTTGGTGGAGGGGTTTCAATAGAAAATGATTATGAGTCATGGTTTGTTAATTGGGGGGGGAGCTTAGATTTTAATCAAAAATTGACAACATTAAATTTTAATCAGAGCTATACCAATAGTACAACGTCAGCGCTATTGGATCATGATGCCTTTGATTATATTAGTCGTTATGCCTATGAGGATGATATTGTTAGAACAACACCTGAAGTTGCTTTAGGTAATCATGACACTTTATATGGTGAGCGTGAAGACTGGTCTACTACTTTAGGGTTTACACAGGTTATGAGTACAAGTACTTTATTTGAAGCAAGTATGAATTATACCAACAGTAGTGGGTATATGGAGAATGCCTATAAAGCAATGTATGTTTTTTATATTGACCCTAATCAAGATCCAACAGAAGTACCGCCGGGTGTGTTGACTGGAGATACTAGAGCCTTTTTAGAGCAAAGGCCTGATGAGAGAAATCAGTGGTCATGGGACTTTAGATTAGTTCAGCATGTAGCCCCTTTAGATGCAGCTATTAATTTAAACTATCGTTTCTCTCTTGACGATTGGGGAATTAATGCGCATACCATAGCAATGGATTGGGTTCAGCCTTTGGGGCGTGGATGGACAGTTACACCAACCGTTCGTTATTACTCACAAGATACCGCAGATTTTTATCACCCTTATTTAATTTCTAAGCACGCTATTGGTACAGAGGAGGAAAATTATAACAATATTCCAGAAAAGAACTTCTCCAGTGATCAACGCTTGTCAGGCTATGGTGCATTAAGTGGAGGTGTGGTTGTTAGTAAGGAGTTTGCCAAAGGATTAACTTTAGAAGCGGGTTTTGAATATTATACCCATGAAGGTTCATTAAAATTGGGTGGCGAGGGAGAAGGAAGCTATGCAGACTTTAGTTCTTATTCAGCAAATGCAGCGATAAAGGTAGACCTTTCAACAGTAGGGCGCGCTATTTCTTATGGCGATCATTCACACCATATGAATCATGGTACGCCAGCACCTGCAGGTGTAATGTTTGCACACATGTTGCCCAAAGCGGGCGAAGTAATGGTTGGCTATAAATATAAATACAGTCGACAAGCAGGGGATATGCTACAGGGTAATGATAAAATCCCTGATTCAGATATTTTAAATTCAACGTGTGGTGGAGGTGCTTGTTATGTAGCTCCAGATAAGATGATTATGCATATGCATATGTTTAATGTGATGTATGCCCCCACTGATTGGCTAAATTTAATGGTAATGCCAACTTTTGTAGATATGAGCATGGATATGCGTGATTTGGCTGGAATGAATAATCCTAACAGAGTGGATGATGAGCTCGGCTATGCAGCAGTGATTCATGCCAGCCATGAGCATATGACAGGTGGCTTGGGCGATACTAATTTATCGGCATTATTTAAGCTATACGATAATAGTGCCCACCACCTTCATCTAGGGCTTGGATTTAGTGCCCCAACAGGTGATGTAGAAATTGAATTAAGACGGACGCATGGAGAAGATTTAGGTTTAATTCACTATGGCATGCAGATAGGAAGTGGTACTTGGGATTTTACTCCAAATATAACCTATACAGGTAATTCTGATAAATGGTCTTGGGGAACTCAGCTTAGTGGAATTGTACGACTAGAAAGTCAGAATGAATCAGGCTATCGCCTAGGTGATAAGTTTCAGTCAACAGCTTGGGGTAGTTATAATTTACTTAATTGGTTGTCTATGTCGGTACGTGGTGTCTATACTAGTCAAGGTGCTTTACATGGTGAATATAATGATGTTCATAGTCCTATTGGCCCAATGGACTCACCTGAAAGTTATGGTGGGGAGTATTACGATTTAGGGTTTGGAATAAATGCAATGATTCCACAAGGTGATTTGGCCGGTAATAGTTTGAGTATTGAATGGATACAACCAATGGAAGATGATGTTAATGGTTATCAGTTAGAGCGAGAAGGGACTTTATCTGTTAACTGGGGTTATATGTTTTAGTTTTCTTGATATTTACACCCAATCCTTGGGATCTAAGACCGAGGGTTGAGGTGTCCGCATACTACAGTGATTATGTATTGCTAAAACTCATACGTAACCAGGAATATTTTTGAGTGTTATTTAACCTATCATACCTTGATGGTATGATTTTCTACTTTTACCTAAGCTAAAGAAATAATGGATAAATCGATTAAAGAAAATGCAGGCTTTTATTTGTCACTGTGTCTAATTGCCCTAATGTTAGGCGTTATTTTTGGTGATGGGTTGCTATATATGGCAAATAGTTGGGAATCTGAAGAGTATAGTCATGGCTATATGATTCCAGCTATTTCATTTTGGTTTATTTGGAGTAATCGAGAAGCGTTATCGCCTTTATTAGGGGAGGGTAGCTGGTACGGGCTTGTGGTTGTATTGCTAGGAATGTTCCTTGGCTTAATGGGGGAGTTGTCTTCTTTGTTTGTTATAACTCAATATGCTTTTTTATTGGTTCTGTATGGATTGAGTTTGGCGTTAGTTGGTGGAAAGGGGGTAAGGTTACTATGGTTTCCATTGGCTTATCTTTTCTTTATGGTTCCTTTGCCAACTTTCTTGTATAACAATCTATCCTCACAGTTACAGTTAGTCTCGTCTCAACTAGGTGTAGCTGTTATTCGACTATTGGATATTAGTGTTTATTTGCAAGGTAATGTTATTGATTTAGGCTCATTTAAGCTACAAGTAGTAGAGGCCTGCAGTGGCTTACGTTATTTATTTCCTTTAACAAGTTTTGGTTTTTTGTGTGCCTATTTTTTTAGGGCAAGTTTTTGGATGCGAGCTCTGGTATTTTTAACAACATTACCTATTACCGTTTTGATGAATAGTTTTAGAATTGGGGTGATAGGTATCTTAGTTGAGTACTGGGGGATTGAGCAGGCTGAAGGTTTCTTGCACGATTTTGAAGGCTGGATTATTTTTATTGGTTGTTTGGCTGTTTTGTTTGCTGAAATGTGGATCTTGGTTAAATTATTTATGCCGGGTAAAGTATTTTCACAAGTATTTATTGTTGATGCTGTTGTTGAAAATATAGATATTAAACAGCCCAATCAAACAACAAGTATTTTTGGTTTATCTCGCGCTTATATCGCATCATGTGTTGTCTTAATGATTATACTTCCCTTAGCAATTATGTTGGGTGATAGGGACGATGTTACGCCAGATAGACAGCGATTTAGTAACTTTCCATTACAGCTTGCAGAATGGAAAGGTGCTGATATCGGAATGGGGCAAGAGTATATAGATGCATTGAAATTTGACGATTATATAATAGCTAATTACGCAAAAAAGAATGATGTTTCACCGGTTAATTTTTATGTTGCTTATTATGCCAGTCAGCGTAAAGGTGCGTCAGCTCATTCACCTAAATCATGTATTCCAGGTGATGGCTGGCAAATTGGTGATTTTGAACAGCGTCAAATCCTAGATCTTACAACGAGTAAGGGTGAAGCTTTAAATGTGAACAGAGCAGTTATTAGTAAAGGTAATGCTAGGCAATTAGTTTACTACTGGTTTCAGCAACGTGGTCGGATCATTACTAATGAGTACCTGATGAAATGGTTCTTATTCTGGGATGCTTTAACACAACAAAGAACAGATGGGGCATTAGTTAGGCTGGTATTAACATTGCCACCTGGGAGTGATGAGATAAAAGCTGATGAAAAAATGGCAGACTTTTTAAGTAAAGTATTTCCAAAATTAGAAACGTTTGTGCCTAGTTAAGTGTTTAATCAGATACACAGGTCTTAACTGTATTTGAAAGTTTTTCAATAAAGTAGGAGGGGCCTTTGGCCGCGAACGTTCTGAGCGGTTCCATTCGCGGCCAAAGGCTCCCCCTACCAGCAAAAAAGTTCAATTTTTTATAAACCTGTAGTAAATAGGTTTTTCGGCACACTTTGTAAAGCAATATTCACTTAACTATTAAACAATGACAGTCTTTTATAGTTTTATCACTTCTATTTTTATAAGCATTGCATTAACGCCAATATTAATGCATTACGCAAAACAATTGCATATGATTGATGAGCCAGGTGGGCGGAAAGTTCATGTAGTTGCAATACCTCGTTGTGGCGGAATAGGGTTAGCGGTTGGAACAATTGTAGCAATGTTACTTTTTGTGCCCTTTAAAACTGAAATCATTGGCTTAATTTCTGGTGGTGGGATTATATTATTATTTGGTTTGCTGGATGATCGCTATGAACTAAGCTACAAATGGAAATTTTTTGGTCAGTTTTTAGCGGTTATTGCGGTGCTACTTGGTGGTATTTCAATCAGTAACCTACCATTTAATGGCTTGGAGCAAAGTGCAATCTTTATAACTTTGCCGCTCACTATATTCTTTTCTATAGGTGTTATAAATGCAGTCAATTTGTCTGATGGTTTAGATGGATTGGCAGCAGGTATTATGCTGTTGTCATTTTGTACTATTGCCTTTTTAGCAATTGAAGGTGATAGCCATGTTGTCGCTATTATTGCATTGGCGGTTGCAGGAGGTATTGTTGGATTTTTGTGGTTTAACACGCATCCTGCCGTCGTATTTATGGGTGATACGGGTAGCCAATTTATCGGCTATATGGCTGTTTTTTTGGTGTTGCACTTGACCCAGATAGGTAATCAAACATTAAACCCAGCTTTGCCTCTATTAATCTTAGGATTGCCAATACTCGATACCTTAACAGTGATGATTAGTAGAATTAGACGAGGGCAATCGCCTTTTTCTCCAGATAAAACACATATTCACCATAAGCTATTAGAATGTGGTTTTACGCACGCAGAAGCGGTTGCAGCTATTTATGTAACACAAGGTATCTTTTTAGCGAGTGCCATATACTTTCGATATGGATCGGATTTTGCGGTTATTGGAATGTATGTCGCAATATCTTCATCAATCTTAATGTTACTGTACTGGGCTGGTCAGTCGAAATGGTTATTACATAAGGCCGCTGAAAATAACGATAGGCGGGGGAGAGGGGTTTGGCGTAATTTAAAGTTATTTAAATACTGTCGACATTATATAAACATTTCTTTGGCACTCTTTTTAGTCACTCAAATGTATTGTTTAGTTGCTAGAGTGCAGGAACTTCCATTGTTGAGTCATTTAATAATGTTGCTAGCTTTGCTAGTGTATATGATGCTTCCTCGAATGGTGCAAGATGTTTGGGTGCGATTTAGTTTGTATGTTTCAGCTATATTTGCAAATATTATGGGGCAAGATTTTCCAGAAATGGTAATTCATACGCATTGGGCTGTAGATTTTTTCTTGTTGGTTTTAATTGTTGTTGTAACAATGGCTATTCGTATTACAAGGAAAAATAAGTTTAGATTAACAACGCAAGATGTACTGGTTGTATTGTTCTTAATTGCTAGTATTTTATTAGTTGATTTTAACTTGTTAGACGAAATGATTTTTAGGTTGTTTTGTTTAGTATACGCTTTAGAATATCTCTTACATAGAGAGATATATCAATTTAGATTGACTCGCTATATGTCTGCTATTTCAGGCATAGTGATTGTAATGCTTGTTTATCCCACCATATTTTAAAAAAAGAGTTTAAAGAGTCATATGACATCAATTTTTTACATTGATTGAAATTAAGTCGGTAAATGTAGGAGGGGCTTATTGGCCACGATTGCCCCTGATCTTGTTCTGGTCGTGGCCAATAGGCTCCTCCTATCGAAAAGATACAACTTAGCAATTTTTAAACCACCGATTCAACTGTTATATAGGGATTGTTAAAATCCAAAAATGGGGGGGTGTATAAATAAGTACCTGTTAATTATTTATATCGTACATCCTTATATACTCATAGCCATTAAGTTAACAGAAATATAGAATGGGGTGCAGTGCTTTAGAGGCTGTGAAAGTATTCCATTTTTGACCTCCCCCTTTGGAAAAGGGGGATAGAGGGGGATTTTATAAAAATACAACACATTGATATTAAACGTCTT
>CAJWBY010000211.1 GCA_913020705.1 uncultured Colwellia sp. | reverse complement strand
CGCTCAATAATATCGTTAGTTACAGCTTCTAATACTGGATGAACCATATATACCTTCTCTTCTAATGCCTTGCTTAGCCTACATACTACTACTAGCAAAGTTCGTTTTATGTGTGATTAAATCTTACTGCAGACTAATCATAAGTTTTCGAATTGGGTTAACATTTTAGCTTGAATTGGCAATTTTTGCACGACTAGCTACTAAGCTCCGGCTAAATTCATCACCCACGAAAGTAAAACTACTTGTGGAACAGTAATTAAAGGTGAACATAGCGCAATTTTTCATGATCTCGTTGTTTCACGTAAAGACATAATCTCCGTGTAATCTGTTGCCACTTGGCCATTAAAAAAAGCAAAACCATTACCAGAAACTTGCGCGCGTATCACTTAAGTCAGCAGCTATCGGTGTGGAATATTCTGTACACATCACTAAAATGGTCGCCATTACTAGCGTCATTCCAAGCCCTGCTAATGTTGCACAATAATATGTTTGGGAACTATCCAATAGGCACAAAGCTAGGAATAGTTATGGCTAGCAATACGATGACATCTAAAAGCTCCTTAGTTTTTAGAGTATGATCATTCTCCTAATATACATTAGGCAAAATTAATAAGTTAAGGCAATATTTTATATTATGAGTGACACTAAACCACTACGCACAGTACGTAGTTTTGTGCGACGTCAAGGTCGTTTAACACCTGGACAACAGCGTGCTATAGATACACTTTGGTCTCAGTTTGCCATTGATGAAGGCGACTCCTTGATTGATTTGAACGCACTCTTTGATCGAGATGCACCTAAAGTGTTAGAAATAGGTTTCGGTAATGGTCTATCCTTATCTAAAATGGCCGCAGCTCAACCAGAGACTGACTTTATTGGCGTAGAGGTTCATCAGCCTGGGGTTGGTCAGATACTTAAAGCAATTGAAGAGCAAGGTTTAACTAACTTACGTGTTGCTTGTACTGATGCGGTTGTTTTATTACAAGAACGAATTTCAGATAATGCACTGGACCGTCTTCAACTTTATTTTCCCGATCCCTGGCATAAAAAGCGTCATCATAAAAGGCGTATCATTCAACCTAGTTTTGTTCAGTTATTATCTGAAAAGATAAAATCGGACGGGTATTTGCATATGGCTACAGACTGGCAACATTATGCTGAGCAAATGTTAGAAGATTTATCAAATAACGTTGACTTTATTAACTGTGGTGATGAGTCAGGCTATATACCCCGCCCAGATTACAGGCCGCTCACAAAATTTGAACAACGCGGCCACAAGCTTGGCCATGGTATTTGGGACTTATTGTTCAAAAGAGCATAAATTCTGATATGTATTTGCAACATTTACCTAGATACGTTATTTTTCATCATCCCTAAAAGTTAGACTGAAGGACTTGCTGCATGGCCCAACACACTAAATTGAAATTAAGTAGCTTTCTAATCGCTTCGTCTATTAGTTTTATCTCCCATGCATCTGGCTTTGCGATCATCGAACAAAGTGTGACGGGGTTAGGGGCTGCTTTTTCTGGAAGTGCCGCAATTGCTGAAGACGCCAGCACCATCTTTTTTAACCCCGCAGGATTAACTAATTTAGAACATGCAGAAATAAATATTGCTGCTCATTATATTGCACCTCAAAGTGACTTTAATGATGCGGGCTCAAGATCACCGTTTGGCGCAGCTCTTACCGGTGATAATGGAGGCGATGGCGCTAAAAATGCCATCGTTCCTAACTTTTATTATTCTCACCCCATAAATAAACGCACTGTATTTGGTTTAGGTATTGGCGCCCCTTTCGGACTAGTCACAGAGTATGATGATGCATGGAAAGGTCGCTACCATGCCGTAAAATCTGATCTAAAAATAATTAATATCAATCCTTCACTTGCTTTTAAAGCATCCGATAAGCTATCGCTAGGCTTTGGTATCAATGTACAAAAAATTAATTTAGAACTCACTCAAATGGCTGACTTAGCAGCCTCTTCAGATCCTGCTCTATCGCAAACATCTGATGGTAAAGTCCAAGTTGAAGCCCATGATTGGAGTTGGGGGTATAATTTAGGCGTGACATTTCAAGCTACAGAGGCAACCCGACTTGGACTAGCCTATCGATCCAAAATATCTCACACATTAAAAGGTGATGGCAGCATTGCAAGTAATGCCAGTGGTAGCCAAGTAGCTAGAGGCGCTGCTAAAGGTAAAGTAAGCCTTCCCGAGTCACTGTCTTTAGCATTTCATCATCACGTTAATGAACAATGGGCTGTCATGGCTGATGCTAGTTGGACACGCTGGAGTCGGTTCAAGGAATTAACAATAAGAGGGCAAGGTACTTTTCCTAGCAGTACTAAGCCTGAAAACTGGTCAAATACCATGCGTTATGGTTTAGGCGTAAGCTATCTTCATAATGACAAATGGACTTTTCGTAGCGGAGTAGCCTACGATGAAACACCAATTTCTGACCAATTTAGAACACCACGTATTCCAGGAGAAGATCGTACTTGGCTTGCTGTTGGTGCAAGCTATAATTACTCTAAAAACATTGTCCTCGATGCAGGTTATACACACCTTTTTGTAAACGATCCTAACATCAGTGATATTGACGATAAAGGTTATAGCCTAGTCGGTGACTATGAAGCTAGTGTGGATATTTTGAGCATTCAAATGCGCTGGTTGTTTTTGTAAGTGTTAGGTAAGGTTCATTTATGAACTAATACCCACTAACTATCATAACTAATACTCAGAATGCGATAGAGCTTAGTATTACCCCTAAAATAATAGCAGCGCCTGAGCTAACGGTGAATCAAGATCAATATATTGATGTGTATGAACAATTGCATTAGGCCCGACTATACAATAATTCACCTTGCCACCTTTTTTTACTCCAGCGTCGCCCAAGGCGGAAAAAAAACTTTAAAATCATCGCTAGCTTTTTCGTCAATAACGCGTAAGTCTGCCATGCGTTTCTGCAGATAACAAATACGACGATGTAAGCCTCGTAATTCTTTTTTTTATAAATATATTATAAGCCCTTTATAAAAAAGACTATAACGTAAGCTATACCGATTGCGAAAGTGAATTAAGCCATGAATTATCAGCTTTATTAATGCAATAAGGGGTCACTATATTGCATGGCTCAACTCTAAAAGTGCATCATGGAAAGAACGGTCAGTTTTTGCACTTAAATTATTAATTCAATACATCCATTCAAAACCATACTTTGAAAAAACGACTGAGCTATTAAAATCCTTTACACAGGTATTAATGACTGGAACGATTGATTATATAAAACTTAACGATCCTCTCGGTTTATATTGGAAACCATGTCCAATACAGGGTGCTAATGACATCTTATTCCATATTACTCATTACACTGATTTCTTGGCGCATCAAGAAGGTTACTCATCCTCTAGAATTAAGCCATATCGTAAAGCCACAATTTGTGAATAGCGATTGAATTGGTGCGCCTATTACCATAAGTAACAAAATGTTTTCCTCAATCACACTACAAACTATAACAAAGAAAAATTACAATCTAATAAAGTAAGGATAATTACCCAACGCCAGGACACAAAAATAGTTAATGATATTTCCTGATTAACACCTTATCAACAGCTTCAAGAAGTGTGTGAAAATGCCGCTATTTATCAATATGCTAGTCCTGATAATGCTGATAATGCCACCTTTCCAAAATCACAAATCATCGATTGTATCCCTGCTTTTAACAATATGGCACCCTCATTATTCCTTATGCATGATGAGGAACACCTTAAAGTTGGTAATGATCTTCAACAATTATTGAAAAACTGCTCAAAACATGGGGAAGAATCGGACAAGTAATTAACCCTGAAATCAAATTAGATGAGTTGCTTGCTATTGAACAAATAACGAAGGCAGATATTCAACTCATCATTAATAATCAAAATATTATCGCTACCATAAATCATGAATTCTGAATCGCTGCTACAAAAACTCAATGAACAAGAAAGAAGACTTCTAGAATACATCTCATCTTCGGTATTTCAAATATACTGGAGACTATCTTCCATCGAGTATGGAGAAACTGTTGATAATCGCAATAAACCTATATTCAAAATAGTCACTATCGATGCACTCAAAAAAGCACTGTGGAACCTATGAAAACAAAACTAATAACACCCCAAGGTTTAAAAAAATTAAACGATGAGCTCGATCATTTATGGCGAAAAGAGCGGCCTGAAATAACCAGAATTGTCACTTGGGCTGCAAGCCTTGGCGATAGGTCGGAGAATGCTGACTACCAATACAACAAGCGTAGGTTAAGAGAAATCGATCGCAGAGTAAGATACCTTCGTAAGATAATTGAAGACATTCGAGTTGTTGAGTATGACCCTGTCCAAGAAGGCAAAGTTTTTTTTGGTGCTTGGGTAGGTTTAGAAGATGATGAAGGTAGCACACTATCATTTAAAATCGTTGGACCAGATGAAATTTATGGTGAAACTCAATATATATCTATTGACTCGCCTATGGCACGAGCCTGTCTACAAAAAGAAGTTGATGATGAAGTGAACGTTAAAACACCCAATGGTGTTAAACTTTGGTTTATCAAATACATTGATTACAAAGTAAGTGTCTGAGCACAGACATTCAAACTACTAAACTGAATTAAATAGTATTCTGCACTTTTTATTACTCTCAGCCCTTGGCCTAATAGTTGTTAAATTCAACAACTTGAAATGTAGTAACCATTCACCCTTCTTCTTGGCATTTTATTATGTATGTGAAGATCTGATCGTGATATTGAAGATAACGCCCTGTTATTGGCATGCCCTTAGGTAGTTGTAATGACAAGTCTTCGGTTAGTATCATCGAAAGTAGTTTTGTTTCGGTACAAAGTGTTGTTATCTGTACAGCAGTAAAATCGAAATAACGTTTTACCTGAGGATAAAGTGCTTTAAATACGCTTTCTTTAGCTGAAAAAATAATGGTGAGTGCTTTTTCAAATGGGATACTTAAGTTATGCAATAACTGTTGTTCTTGATTATTAATAATATAAGGCATTAGATCTTTAGCAAGTTGCGCGCTAAGTATGTTTTCCAAATCGATTCCCAAGTAGTTTATCTGTTGCGTACTAGCGGCTACACAGACTGCTGTTTTATTTGTATGGGTGATACTTGCAACAACATTACTTGGCCATATAGGGGCTCTGTTATTCCCTATTAAAATTTCATCAACCTCAATCCCTAAGGTTTTAATTGCCTTTTTTGCAACGTAACGTCCTGCTATATATTCAGCTTGTCTCTTTGTTGCGGCATTATGTATTACTGTCGGTAATGGAATACCAGTTTCTTTAAAAAGTGCCTTCCTATAAAAGACAATGTCGTAGTCACAGGCTATTAATGATGCACTGTCAGTAAAAGTAACATTGGATAAATCACTGTGTTGAAAAAAGCTATGCTTTAATAAATTAGAATTCATGAAATTGCAGGAAATACGTTCGATCGACATATTATACTACCCTGATAACAACGGTTGCTTATACGACACTGATATATTACTTTCTTGGTCATAGCGCCTCCTCCTTCGAGCAGAAAACGGCTATACGCATAGAGAAAGATCATTTAACGTCCCAGTTTGTCGTCTCCCCTTCTCTAGTTTATCGTTTTATATCAAGTGGCTTCATGAATTCGAGCAATGCAACGTAGGCAACACGTGCTGATGAGATGAATAATAAAATGGCTCATAGTGACGCAATAAGAAAATCTGGCCACATTGCATTAAAGAACCATACCCCTAAACCTGCTAATAGTGCGTATAGATTTGAACAATATCATTCCGAGAACATTCAAATACAGAACTAATATTAATATCTTCATGACAATGGCGTTGAAATAAATAAAGACAAAGCACATTACCAAATACAGTCATCATTTGATAAGACGGAACAACAGGATTAGCCTCTCGATAGATAATTTGGCTGATGACTAATGCCGCGACCAAAATATCAATAAGCCTTTAAACAGTGCAAGCTTTGCTTTTACGTGCAAGTCTCGATAGATAAATTATAGACTTAAAGCGTAAGTCGATTCATCACCAAAATTATCGAGACTGTCAGAGAATAATGCATTCGAGTGACTTAACCATGCAACAATAATAACCACAACAAACAGTCATATATTGATTAATAGTACTTTAATTGGCGTGCTACGTTGCCGTTCTCTTATATCTTGTAAAGCATAGTCTTTATTATCACAACAAGCCATTTCCAGCTGCTATAAATTAAGCGATTATAGATTCAAGTGAACAACGCAACAGTTATACTAAGTTACTGGTTTGTAGGAGAACATTTGATGAAACGTATAAAGCGGACA
>CAJWBY010000210.1 GCA_913020705.1 uncultured Colwellia sp. | reverse complement strand
CGGTAAGTTAATATCCATCAAAACAATATCTGGTTGTAACTCTCGAGCCATATCTAAACCTAACTCAGCTGTTGGCGCTTCTAATAATTGATATAAGGGAAAACGAGTAAATAATTGACGAACTAACATCATATTGGCAGGGTTATCTTCTATATAAAGCACCTTAACAACTTGTTTATCTTGCGCGAGCCATTGCTCTTGTTTTCTTAATAGCTCATCCGTATCTGTTGCTTTATCTTGTTGTTGTATTTCTGCTATCGGTAAATCAAGCCAAAATACACTACCGGTACCTAGCACACTGCTAACGCCCAGTTCACCATTCATCAACCTGATCAATTCACGACTGATCACCAATCCAATGCCGGTACCCTGAATTTCTGTGGCATCTTTTCCCAATCGATTAAACGGTTCAAACAAACTCTCAAATAACGCCTCATCAATGCCATAACCACTGTCTTGAACGGTGATCCTTACCGTATCATTATTGTGCAAGCTAACATCAATAGCAATCTCTCCAGACGCTCGATTATATTTAACCGCATTAGATAATAAATTTAACAATACCTGTTTCAGCCTGATGTAATCAGCTATCACCCACACTACTTCCTCGGAAAAACAACTTACTGTTAATGTAAGCTGCAAATCATCCAGTTGAGTTTCAATGACCGGGGTAACTTCAGAGATCAAATCACTCACATTTACATTTTCCAATGAGGTCACTACATTGCCACTCTCAATGCGTGCTAGATCTAATACGTCATTAATAAGATTCAATAAATGCTTGCCTGAATTATTAATTAAACTCACGGAGTCCAGCTGATCTTCAGTCAATTTATCGACAGACAATAGTTGAGAAAAACCTAAAATAGCATTTAACGGTGTGCGTAATTCATGACTCATTTTAGATAAAAATTCACTTTTTGCCCGATTGGCCTGTTCTGCAATTTTTTGGGCATGCTCGGCTTGTTCTTTGGCTGCTATCAAGTCCTGCTGTTGTTGGTAACGTTGTGTTACATCACGCAAAACACCGATATAAAACTGTTCTTTTTCCACCCACATCGGCGAAACAGTGAGCTCCAAGGGAAACAACTCGCCATTTTTTCGACGACCCCGTAAGTCTCGTGTCAGATTTAAGATTTTAGCTTCATGCAATTGTGACTTTTGTAAATAACTATCATGAGCAGCTCGTTCTTTTTCAGGCATTAATAAGGTTACGTTTTGTCCAATCATTTCTTGATTTTGGTAACCAAATATTTTACTTGCCGCGGGGTTTGCTACTAACATCGAACCTTTGCTATCAATCGTGATAATGCCATCAATAGTTTGGCTGAAAAGGGCGTCACGCTGTTGTTGAATGCGATGGGTTTTTCTATTTGTCCTTAGGTATAACATCGTTGCCGAAAAAACGATCAGTATGATAATGATGATCCCTAGAGGCATGGTTCTTAAAATTGAGTTATATAAATATAAAGCTTCCTCAACTTCAACCTCGGTCACAATACCCATTTGCAACTCATCATCCCAACGCCAAGCACCAATAACCGGCACACCTCGATAATCAGCATAACCAATTACATTACTGCCTTGGTTTCCTGCACTCAATGATTTTGCCATCTCGGTTAAGGGTCGCTCAGATTTGACCTTGGATATCGCTGCTGGATTTTTAACTAAATTATAAGCTGGGTCTGTTATTTTCAACGTTAATGCTGGATGAACAGAGGTATCGTCTTCCAATAATCCTAACTCAATCAGTTGTTGCGTATATTTGATGTGTGTCAGCAAAATACCGTCGCGATTAATGCCATAGGTTTCACCTGTTTCACCCATCCATGAATGATGAAATAAGGGGTTAAAAATAACATCAGGATCTATCTCAAAAGCTAATAAAGCAACGGTATTACCACGCTTATCAACTATCGCAGCAAGAGACAACATGGTGGGTAAATTATCTACGATCCAACCATCAACATCTGTCCATGCTCGTGTTGCCTTAAAGGGACGACTGACTTGAGCTATACCATTCCAAGCTAAACTAAGTTTTTGTGCAAGCTCGGAAGGAAGCGTATCACCTCGGTCATGACCAGAACCAGAAGCCAAAACCACACCCTCTTGGCTGATAATTTTATAGTCTCGATAGTTAAGCTGTGCTAATGAAGTAAGCAAAATTTCATCTAATAAATCAACACTATCCGCACGATGTGAACGCGGTTTATCCTCCAAGTGATTCAGGGCGGCATCAATAAATTCTGGTGAGTCGGACCAATAACGGACAATCGCCTTATGTTTATCAAGCTCTTGTTTTACTTGGGTAATAGATGAATTTAATGCAGTTTGAAGACGCTGGTCCAGTTCGGTTCTAGTGTGTTGTAACATTTGCCAAGCTAACATACCGGTAGCTAAAGCAATGACAACTGTCAGTATCAATGCTAATAAAATAGCTTTCGCTTTAATACCTAAATTATGCAACATGACTCTTATTGCTTATCCATCATTTCTTCACCATGCAGAAACCGTAACAGCAGTCCAAAGTGTTCTGTCATAGTGCGCTTGAATGATGTTTATAGCAACCAAGATCACCATGACCGGCTATTGAATATCAGCTTATTTATCCGCTAACCAAATGCACTTTCCGTCACTGGCTTTATCTAAGCGTTGCAAATTATCGTCATGTTCAGACAGCTCTTTTTCATTGGCTTTTATTATTCGTAAACGACCACGTTGTTGTTGGCTCTTTGAATTATCGTCGCCTTGCTTATCTTTTTTAGCGATAGGCTCTTCAGCAGCAAGCGACAAACTCACCTGACCGCCGGTCATTGCCAAATATACATCCGCTAAAATCTCGGAATCAAGCAAAGCGCCATGTAATTCACGGTTGGAATTATCTATCTCATAACGTTTACATAAGGCATTAAGATTATTTTTTTGTCCGGGATGTTTATCTCGTGCCAGTTTGAGTGTATCTAATACTGAACTGACATCCTTAATTCGACGAGTTTCCGTCTTGATTTTAGCTAATTCATGATTAAGGAAACCAATATCAAAAGCAGCGTTATGAATGATCAACTCGGCACCATCAATAAATCGCATAAAGTCGTGTGAAATTTCAGCAAATTTTGGTTTATCGGCCAAAAATTCGCTGGAAATACCATGCACCTCTAAAGCGCCAGCATCAATGTCTCGCTGCGGATTAATATACTGATGAAAGGTTTCGCCAGTAATTCGACGATTAATGACTTCAACACAACCGATTTCGATAATACGGTGATCATCACTGGTACTTAAACCTGTTGTTTCAGTATCCAATACCACCTGACGTTTAACTTGATTTTCTGCCACCGGTCAACCTCGTTATTTTTTTACGATCTGTTCACGTGCAGCTACTGCCAATTGATCTGCACGTTCATTTTCTACATGGCCCTGATGGCCTCGCACCCATTGCCAATCCAATTTATGCTGTTGTGCCGCTAGTTCCATACGCTGCCATAAATCCGCATTTTTCACCGGTTTTTTACTGGCTGTTTTCCAGTTTTTCAACTTCCATCCGGCCAACCATTCCGTCATGCCTTTCATCACATATTGTGAATCCGTTGTGATCAAAATATTACACGGTCGCGTAATCGCTTCTAAGGCTGCAATCACCGCCATCATTTCCATGCGATTATTGGTGGTGTCTTTTTCACCGCCTGATAACTCTTTTTCCGTGCCCTTAGATCGTAATATGGCACCCCAGCCACCTGGGCCTGGATTACCACTGCACGCACCATCGGTAAAAACTTCTACATCATCCATCGTTTGTCTTCTCTAAAAATATCGAATTATTATGAAGGATGTAGCGAGTAATCAAAACAGCTAGCGCTTTTTAAATTTAGCCTTCATTTTAAAGTTTTGATTTTGATGTCCATCTAGTTACCGGTTTTTTGGTAAATCGACCCGCAGGAAAAAAGGTTTTATAGCGCCAAGCTAATTTAATCGGCGTTAATGGAATCGTACGTTTAGTCGCCACTAAGACGGTTGCACCGCCAAAAAGAGACCAAAACCGTGCTCCCCAACGATCCATAAAAACCAGTTTTGTTAACCAATTAACTTTATTCACCGGCGGACAAAATAAGATTTTTTCACTGGCAACCACCTCAAAATTTAATAATGATAGCCAGTCTTTAAGCCTCGCCTGAGTATAAAAATGACCACTCCACGGAGGTGATGTTTTCCATGAAAATAATCGTCTTAGGCCCCATAAACTAAGTGGATTAAAACTACATAAAATCAAAGAACCATCGGCAACTAATACCCGTTCGGCTTCACGTAATACTTGGTGAGGATCAGAAGAATATTCCAATATATGAGGCAATAATAAATTATCCACGCTGTAACATTTAAACGGCAGACATTCCGCCTCACCATTTAATTCGGCTTGTTCAGCCATCAATGTTTGTTTATTAGGGTGTATGACCTGAGGCAGAATACTTTCTATGCCTTCGATCTGCAGGTGAAAATAACCATAAAAGTGACAACTTAAGGTCTGCAATACATTTTTTTCTTGCGTTAAAACATATTGACCTAATGGACTTTGCCACCATTGTCTCATCACCTTTGTTTTAACTGACATATAATCACCCTAAACTAATCGAAGAAGATGTTAATGCTAAATATTCAAGCAATTCCAGCCCTGATAGATAATTATATATGGCTTATCCATGCAGTTGATAGCAATGAAGTATTAATTGTTGATCCGGGTGATGCTCTACCGGTTATCAAAGCACTGACTGAACAACACTTAACACCGGTTGCAATTTTAAATACTCATTATCACCACGATCATGTGGATGGCATCTCACCATTAGTTGAACAATATCAATTGCCCGTATTTGGCCCTGCCAATGCTTTTATTCCTAAAATAAGCACCACCTTAAACGCAAGTTCAGGGGTGAATATTCACCCCAGTTTTCCTCAATTTGAAATCCTTAATATCCCTGGCCACACAGCCATTCACATCGCTTATTTAATTGACGATATGCTGTTTTGTGGTGATACCTTATTTGCAGGCGGTTGTGGCAAATTATTGGGTGGCACAGCACAACAACTCTACACGTCATTGCAACAATTGAGTGCTTTGCCTAGTGATACCAAGATCTATTGTAGCCATGAATATACATTAACTAACTTACAGTTTGCCTTGCTTGTTGAACCTAGAAATCGTGCAATACATACGCGCATAGAAGAAACAAAAATTATTCGAAAACAGGGCAAGTCAAGTTTGCCAACCACTCTGGGACTTGAACTTGAAACCAACCCATTTTTACGTTGTGAACAAGCTGAAATCATTAAATCAGCACAGCAATTTGCAGGCTCGAATTTAACAACCCCGCTCGAGGTGTTTACCGCTTTGCGTGCTTGGCGAGATCGATTTTTATTTTAGCTTTCCAAAGAAAAAGCCCATGCTAAAAATCAGCACAGGCTTTAAATTTAGCACCCTTTAATATTTGTTTATTTATCGCTATGAATATCCATTTGAGGATAAGGAATAGAGATGCCATTTTTATCAAATGCTAATTTAATTTTCTCAATCAAATCAGAGCGTACTCCCCAGTAATCATCACTCTTGACCCAAGGGCGCACATTAAAGTTAACACTGCTATCAGCCAGTTCAGCGACTGCCACAACAGGTTCAGGATCTGCCAATACCAACTCATGTTTTTGTAAAATCTCTTCCATGATTTTCTTGGCCGTTAACATATCGTCGTCATATCCGATGCCAAACACCATATCGATACGCCGTGTATCACGTGCTGAAAAGTTAGTAATCGCCCCAGCATAAATTTGGCCATTCGGAATAATAATTTCCCGATTATCACCCGTTTTTAAAGTGGTGCTAAAAATAGCCATATGCTCAACACTGCCTGTCACACCACCAGCATCAATAAAGTCACCGATCTTAAAGGGTCGAAATATCGTCATCATCACACCAGCGGCAAAATTCTGTAAAGAACCTTGCAATGCCAAACCTATCGCCAAACCAGCCGCACCTAATAATGCAATCAATGACGTTGTATCAACACCGAGCTGATCTAAGGCTGCAATAAATACCAGCAATAACAACACTGCATTGGCAATTGAACCTGCAAAATTCACCAATATAGGATCTAAATCAGACCGCACCATCAATTTACGTAACAGCTTTACTAGCCATTTCGCCGCCATGCGACCAATAACAACTATCGCAATGGCAAAAATAATATTCACTATCAAATCCATCTTAAGTCCTCGTATTTATCGTTTTGACAATATCCGCAATTAACCTTGGTCCTTGATAAATCAGACCACTGTATATCTGCACCAAACTAGCGCCTGCATCTAACTTTTGCTGTGCATCTTCGCCAGACATAATCCCACCCGCAGCAATTATCGGCAAGCTTTCTGGCAAGGCCTGTTTAAACTTAGC
>CAJWBY010000209.1 GCA_913020705.1 uncultured Colwellia sp. | reverse complement strand
AGGTAACTTTATCTCTCCAACGGAAAGACTTTCTGCAAATGCTTTCGATACAATAATCGATATTGTATTAAAAGGAACTATAATTCACTTTCTTGATTTAAGGTTTCTAATAATTGTATTGGTGTAGCTGTTACTTTTTAAGCCAAAAATAAGTTGTAGCTGCTTAGTGGTTAGGTATTTGAAGCGGGCCAATGCTTCTAAAAGAACAATTTGTTTTTCGAAAGTGATCATTAGGCTCAATATTTAGCGGTTAAATCTTCAATGCTTTTAGCTGAGTAAGATGCGGTATATTTTATCTCCTCATCTGGCTGAGATATCTTCGAATAGTATTTCTTTAAGTTCTCATCTTTAAGAATGGCCCAGCTTTGGTTTGTCATTGCATGATTATTACCGAGCAGCATCTTTGGGGCTCGTATTTTCTTAGCCACTTGATTTGATGATTGGATATAAAATTCACCAACACGAACTTTTTTCAAGTCATCAACAGATATGTTCATTTCGTTTCAGATTGCTGATAAGCTTTTTTTATCATTTCTACCGGCAATCTTTACTCATGATGAGAAGAGTGCTTTTTGCAGTGATGTCGATACTTCTTGGCCCACATATTGGTTAGATAAAATCATGTGTAGGCCATATTTTCTAAGCTGTGTCAGTGCCTTTTCAATATCATCAGAAATAAAGTTTTGGAATTCATCAATAAACAAGTATGTTGGCATTCTTATCCGGTGAGGAAGCGAACTTCTTTGAAATGCGATTATTCTCAGCAGGCCAACAATAAAACGTCAGTATGATTGAATGCTCTCGCTTCATGAGTTACCCAGTGAGAGTTTAAATAAAATAATCTTTTTTTCATCAATCAATCTCTTTAATGAAAGTGATGTTTTATTTGAGACTAGATTCTGAAATGTTGGATCATTTAATAAAACCTGCATTCTGGTATAAATTCAGTGCTTGGTTACATTAAATAATGAGCTGTTAAATTTATTCTTAAAAAGTAATTGGTGCTGTGGGTTGGGCGAGTTTTTACCTAGTTCAATCAGATCACTATTATTGCTGTCATCCATAAAACGTTGAAGCTCTGCAAAGGAACTATTTTTCTTTCTAAGCAGTGTTGCAATGCATGGGCTTAATATGGCATCCATTTGATTTGTGGTGCTACTTCACTGCAATAACACAGTAATGATGCTTTTTAGCTCCTGAGTCATCAGGGCGATATTTTCGTCACTATGATCATCCAGCTCAAAGGGGTTAATACTTGGTGAATAACCAGATTTTAAAGTTGGATCAATATAAACAAGTCTTTTGGCTTTTTTAGGATTAGAAAATTCAGAGAGCTTTGCAATTTCTTCAACCATATCACCATGAGGGTCAATAACGATGATAGCTGAGGATGGATGTTTTTCTAAGATCTCACGATAAATGAGAGTCTTAATAAACTCACTTTTACCACATCATGATGATGCCACAATATAACCATGTTTTTTGAATGCAGACAGTGGCAATATTTTATTTAGTCGAGATAGAAATATAAAGAACTGCCATTTCTGAAAGAACTTTTTGATGGCTAAATATGCAGTTTGAGGCATCGGCCTTATTTTGCTGGATGTCATGTTTTTTAGTGATTAGAATTTAAATTTATGGCTACCTTTTTATCAGGTCTTTAACGTTTGAATATCTTGGCAGCATGAAGCGGGGAAGTGAGGGAAGATGTATTCAACTTTTATCTACATCTACTCAAAAAGCACTACTTAGTCCTGCGGCCACAACTTCACCTAGTCTTCATCCTAATCAACGTCACCAACTCACTCAACTCAGAACGCGATATCTCAAACAAATCATAATAAACCTTAACCTTATTGGCCCTAGGATATTGTCCGTTTTTAAGATCATATTTTCAGCTATCAAAAACATCGATATGAATTGAAGTGATATGCTTTTCTTGCTTTGGCATTGTTTTAATAGTTACGATATAAATTGTCTAGATCGAACAACTTAATTATATTCAGAAAGCGAAATATTCCAAAAGAAAATTATTTATGCCATATTTTGGCTAATTGTAAAGGGTTGTAGTTTTTGGGAACGGTCCTAATTTACTATCGTAATTATCCCTTTTATGGATTGTTGTATAACTTATGTGAACAACTATTCTTTAGAAATGGAACCGATATATTTGATGTGAACAAAATTATAAAAAGTTGCCTCAACAATTGGCTTGTCAAAATCAACACTTTCTTGGCCAAATTTTAACCCGCTAGCAAAAAGGGAGTTATTAAAGACTGCTCTTATTTCACATAGCTGATCTTTACTTTTCTTGGCCAAATAATTTTTGATTTCTAGTGTTACTTTGTTGGCTTGTTTGTCTTTATCGTTTTGTTTCTCATTGATGATCTGTCTGTTGTGTGATTCCTGAATAATGCGTTTACTATTTTGGGCTTTAATCAGACAGCTGGGAGTTAGCAGTTCATCTAATGTTGGTTTCTTGTTCAGAATCCCAAAAATATAATTTTTAACGGAATCGATTTTAATCTGTGATTTCTTATGATTCACATAGATGAGTAGTTGCTCAAGATATGCCTGACTATGTTTTTTAAGTAATATCGTAAAATCAGGTCTTGATATTCAAAGAGCCAAGTATTCTTTTTGAAGGTCTATAGATTGTTCGATATTACAGGATGCATCGGGAGTGTCGCTAATGATAGGTAATGGCGGCCTTTTAGCAATGTTGAAAATAAATCCAGCAATTTTTCTTCAGTGTTTAACGTCTTTAATCGATATATGGATGTCAGTTACATTATTGATAAGATCGATTGATGGTAGGAGTAAGCGACTTTTCAAATGTCCGACTAATTTGTACTGTTTTTTATCAACATCAAGAATTTTCCTTAAATCGTCGATGCTCACAATACCCGTAGTATGGCGATATAGAAATGAGTAAAAATAGGCATGTAGTTTGAAGTGTTGGTCCTTCTTAAATAATCTAATATTTTCCAGTTTTGGTGATGAGAAATAACTGTTAACACTAATTAAGTGAGGAAGCATGTCATCATCAAGTTTAATATCAACATATGGATGGCCTGAGTTTTTATTAAACAGGCATGAATGAACTAGGTTCCTTTTCAGCCAGCCATTTTTTTGTTTTATCTTGATATAAGATCACATTAATGAATCCGTTGCTTTATCAATTCTAGCAATGGCATTTTTATCCGAATGAAGTGCCGGGAAAAAGGTTATTAGCTCTTGAACGTAAATTCTATAAGCTGTGAACTTCAGATCATTTTGAGCAATTGCTGAAATTGCTACAGAGATAATTCTATGGGCATCGGGTGATAGGGAGTAAGTGGCAGCGGTGTAATCGTTGGATCTGACAATTGACTTTTTTCAGTCAATTTTTGTTATTTCTAATAGGTCCATAATGTGTAATGTTATTAAAGTAATGACATTACTTTATTCAAATATCACAAAAAAGCAAATTTAGTGATAGTTAATCATTCCTCCCTGATAAGTGAGATATTTCGCCTGAAAATTGTGATATCACTCCTGATAATGGTGATATTAAACCTGAAAAGTGTGATATTTAATGATCTTAGGTGGGATTACGAACAGCTTAACAGCAGTCTTTAAACGTATTAAAGAGTTAAAAGAAATAAACGACTGTTGTTTATTTTGGGAATTAGTTTTTAACCTTTAGATTTATCATGATCTTTATCAAGTGATTTTGATTGATCTCGTGCAGCAGCAATACGATTTTTATTTTCTGAAATTTGTTTATCTTTTTCAGATGATGAAGGGGAGTTCAATTCTTGAATTTGTTTTTGTTCTTGCTCTGATAACAGGTTTAAATTTTTAGCTTGATTAATATCTTTTTGGCTTAATGCTTTGGCCGAGATTTGCAATGAGTTTTCAGCTACTTGATTGGCAAACTGAAGTTCTTCATCGGTACCTAGTCTATTTTGCCATTCATTATTATTTTTAAGTTGTTCACTTGTTTTAATATTGTCGTAATTCTGCTGAGCAGTTCTATAGTTTTGAATACGCTCTTCTAGCGTATTACCTTGGGCTGTAGATGTATGGGCTGCTTGTGACATAGACTAGCTATTCTCTAGTTATCAATAGGTTTATTCTGTATGCTAACTCAGATAAAATCAATGTATAGTTTATAGCATTATAGGACAATTTATAAAATAATGGCCCAGCCTTTTACACCTACTTTATGTGAGCTAGCGGATAGCATGGGGATCGCACTGTATCAGCGGTTTACTCCTGCCGAGGCTTCACTATTTTTGAGGTGTACGAATTCTGATGTTGAGAAGATGATTAAGCGCCATGAAATTGAGTTTATTCAAGTAACAGGCACCCAAGTAGAGTTTTTTGGTTTTCAGTTGTTAAATCACCTTTTAAATAGCATTAAGGGTGAAACTATTCAGACCCAAGATGTTAATACTGTTGATAAGATCATTCGATCAAAAGAAGTTCAAGAATTAACAAGTTTGTCACGTACTACTTTATGGCGCTTGGAGCGAAAGGGTGAATTTCCTGCTAGGGTGCCTTTAACATCGGGAAGCATCGGCTGGCGTTTAAGTGAAGTGCAGCAATGGATTAAATCATGCTAATTATTAGGAAAAGAAGTAATGTTTAAGTTTCAGAAAATATTAACGGGGCTTGTTGTATTGGGACACCTAGTGGCCAGCATCTCAGTCATGGCAACTGAACAAGAACATGAACCAAATGATAAGTTTGGCCAAGCACTAGGAATTAATGGACAGTCTGTTTATGCCGGAACACTAGAGACTTCTAGCGGTTATGATCTTGATTATTACAAAGTAGTTATCGAAGAAAATGGTATTTTAACTGTCAATCTCGGCGTTGATAGCTCTTTAGATGAAATAGTTAAACCTTATGCGACGGGCTACGAACTATCAATACATAGTGGGACAATTGATAATCTTATTAAAAGGTCCAATGACGCTCTTTATCGAGATGTTTATATATTCAAGGATCATGAATTCAAGATTGGCCTTCCAAAAGGTGAGTATTTTATAAAACTACGATCAAATAATAGGGATGTATGGAAGCTACAATATCAACTTTCATTTAACTTCTCTCCCTCAGAACTCACTGAGCTTGAACCCAATGATGGATTTAAAACAGCCAATACAATAAAGATGAATTCGATAATTGAAGCTCGGAGAGGGCTACGATTTGGTACTCCGGGAGATTACTATGTACTAGACGTTGATAGTCCTCAAGCTGTAACTGTATTACTTGAACAGCCTAATTTCGCTGAAACGTATCGAAGAAATACTGGTGGAGATAAAATTAGCCCTGTAACGTTTAAGGTGACTGTTTATGATGAGGGCCAACACCAAATTGTCTTCTTTCCAGGTTTCAATGCCAAGAATAGTAAAGAGCTTAAGTTTGATATTGATTTAGCCCAAGGGAAATATTTTTTCCGTGTCGAGTGTAAATCAAAGATGCCTGGCGGAGCTATGAGAAAAGTAGTGAAGGATGCAGAATATAAATTGTCTGTTTCATCACAAAGGAAGAGTCATGTTGAATAAGTTGCTAAAGTACCGAGATTCGGTATAATCAATTATGCAAACAGTAATTGAAACGCCGACATTTACTAAACAGGTAGACAAAATATGGTCTGAAGATGAGAGGTTATCTTTCATTGACTATATTGTTCAGAACCCAACGGCAGGAGATGTCATTCCTAATACTGATGGTGCAAGAAAAGTACGTTGGACTGTAAAAGGTTCTGGTAAGCGTGGAGGTGTTCGAGTTGTTTATTTCAATCAAGATGCTGAAGGAAGTATTCACCTAATTTCAATCTACCAGAAATCTGATAAAGCGAATATAACAGGTAAAGAAATTAAACAAGCGATATAAGCCAAAAGAAAAAGGTAACTGACAGATGGATATAAATAAAGTAGCAGCCGCTATAAATGCTGATGCAGGGTTTGACATCCCTGACATAAAACAAAGCCTTGCTGAAATGAATGCGGGTGAGCAGGGGCGAGTCTATACACCTAGTCAGCTTCTTGTAAGGGAAGCAAGATCGGTAGTTGGTTATACGCAGCCTAAATTTGCTAAAGCAATTAATGCTTCAGTTACATCTTTACGTGATTGGGAGCAAGGTCGCCATGAGCCTCCAGGTGTTGTTTCAACATTAATGAATGTAATTAAAAACCACCCTGATGTTATCCACGAAATGGAAGTAGGTATCAGATAAGATAAACCCTATAGACTGAAGTGCGCATCTACCGGAAGCGTCTATCTAAATTATGCTAAAACCCCATGTATTTAGCTCTTAGCATAAGACATAAAAGTAGAGTGGTGACATGATTGGTGACATAGATTGTCTTTTTCAGTTACGGCGCTCTTCAAGTCCATGATAAACATGATTTTATTGATTGTAATCAATAAGTAAATTCAAAATATTGAATGATGTTTCAGAATGTTAAAAACACTTAAAATCCGCTAACTTAGCGGATTTTTTGTTTCA
>CAJWBY010000208.1 GCA_913020705.1 uncultured Colwellia sp. | reverse complement strand
TCTAGCGTGATCAAGGTACATTAGCATCGTGGGCCATTCTTTTTCTGGCTCAAATTTCATTGATTGTTCAACGTTTCCTTGAACTAATGCTGTTTTTACTGTGTTCTGAGTGGGATTAACCCAAGATACGGAGCTTAATAAGTAAGTACTTATTGCAATAATAGACAGTAATAAAAAATGAGCTTTACGGTAAAAACCTTTCACGGTATTGATCAGTGTAATGCCAATAATGAGTAATAATGCACTAATTCCTACTTCACCAATCAGAGGAGCGAAACTCGATAATGGTCCATCAATTTGGCTGTAACCGATCGACAACCAAGGAAATCCTGTTAATACGTTAGTGCGTAGATACTCACTAATCATCCAAAATGGAGGGAGTAACCATAAAGAAAATGTCTTATTAGGCGAAAACCTACTGGATAGATAACAAGCCAATGCAGGGTATAGCGCTAAATAACAGCAAAGTAGCAACATGAGTAATAATGAAAACGCCAGTGGTAAGCCGCCGAATTGATCTATACTGACATGTACCCAGCTAATACCACTTGCAAACCAGCCTAATGCAAATATAAAACCCTGCTTAGTTGCAGTCCTTACATCAGCGCCATTAATTGAATTAAAGAATAGTGGGAGAACAATAACCATTATCCACCATTGCGAAAATGGCGCATATGAAAACACTAAAATTAGCCCAGAAAAAAAGCTGAATAAATTTTGTTTATTAAGTAAATTAGCGCGTACACGCTGTATTAGGTTAATACCTAGTGCTTTGATGCTCATCAAGGTTAATCGACAATTTTTCCAGTGATTTTATGTTCTTTAGGAATGATTATATGTAGGGTTTGAATACGGCGATTATTCCCTGCAGTAATTTTAAACTCAAAATCACCTATCATCACTAATTCGCCTTTCTGTGGCATATGACCAAATTGATGTAAAACCACGCCACCTATTGTATCAGCATCATTTTCATCGAACTTAGTGTTAAAGTATTCATTAAAATCATCAAGTTCTGTGAGTGCATTTACTTGATAAACATTACTGGCAAGGTGTTTGATGTCTTGTTCAATTTCATCATCTGTTTCATCTTCGATTTCGCCAACGATAAGTTCGAGGATGTCTTCGATGGTAACAAGACCTGAAACACCACCATATTCGTCAACAACTACTGCCATGTGGTAGCGCTTTGACCTGAATTCATTTAATAAAGGTTCTACTTTTTTACTTTCAGGAACAATAATAGATGGACGAATTATTTCTGCTATGGTGCATTCTTCTTGTTGCCCAAAGCCATAAGCGAGTAGGTCTTTAGCGAGTAGAATACCTTCAATGTGATCAATGTCGTCATTAATTACAGGAAACCTTGAATGACCAGACTCTAAAATAATAGGTAAGGATTCTTCAAGCGGGTTATTAATATCCAGTGTGACCATTTGTGATCTTGGGATCATAATGTCACGCACACGCATATCAGAGACTTCTAATACACCTTGGATCATTAACTTGGTTTCAGGTTTAATTAAGTCACGGTCTTCAGCGTCATTCAACACCTCAACCAGTTCTTCCTTGTTTCTCGGCTCTCCAGTGAATACTTGTACTAATTTATCAAGTATCGATTTATTTGCAGAGCCGTTGCTAGAGTGGGGTTGGTCATCGCTCATAGAGCTTATTTATTTCCTGTAAGGTTATCTTGCTGCTTAGTTTCTAATCAATTGAAAATAAATTCAAGTGGTAAATAGTTATTTGTGTAACGGATTATAAATGAATAATATTATTCATTTATAATATAGGGATCTGATATTTTCAATTCTTTCAATAATTTTGTCTCAAGTGATTCCATTTCGATTGCTTCAGAATCATCTATATGATCGTAACCTAACAAATGTAAGCAGCCATGAATAACCATATGAGCCCAGTGATTGTGAAGTTTTTTGTTCTGTTCTTTTGCTTCTTCAGAGACAACATCAGCACAAATGACTAAATCACCCAGTAGGTCTAGTTCAATTCCTTCAGGCACTTCAAAAGGAAAAGATAACACGTTAGTCGGTTTATCTTTTTCTCTGTACTGTAAATTAAGTGCTTGGCTTTCCTTTACTTCAACAAGTCGAATAGTGAGTTCAAAATCTTTTTGGTAATGATTTAAAGCGGTATCAACCCAAAGTTGGAATTGAGTATTTGTCGGTAAATGCTGTGCGTCACAAGCTTGTTGAAGATCTAGGGTAATTGTCACGTGTTCTTGTCCGTAATATCATTGGAAATGTGACTGTTTTTTACTTCTTTTAACCGTTTTTCTTTTTTTTCAAAAGCATCATAAGCATCAACAATCCTTGCTACAACAGGATGGCGAACTACATCTTTAGATTCAAAATAGTTAAAGCTAATACCTGGAATATCGTCAAGTACATCAATGGCATGTCGTAAACCAGATCTTACTCCGCGTGGTAAATCTACTTGCGTGATATCGCCAGTTATTACTGCTTGGGCATTGAAACCAATACGGGTTAAGAACATTTTCATTTGTTCAACCGTAGTGTTTTGACTTTCATCTAGAATAATAAAAGCATCGTTTAAAGTTCTACCGCGCATATAAGCAAGGGGAGCAATTTCAATGACATTACGTTCAATGAGTTTTTCAACTTTTTCAAAACCAAGCATTTCAAAAAGTGCGTCATACAATGGACGTAGATATGGATCTACTTTTTGTGATAAATCACCAGGTAGAAAACCTAGTTTTTCACCCGCTTCGACAGCTGGGCGTGTTAACAAAATGCGTCGTACCTCTTGTTTTTCAAGAGCTTCTACTGCACAAGCAACCGCTAAATAAGTTTTACCTGTGCCAGCAACACCAACACCAAAACTAATGTCATTACTCATAATGTTATGTACGTAGCTTTGCTGGTTAGGATTACGTGGTTTTACTACACCACGCTTGGTTTTTATTGTTACCAACTTATCAAAATCAACATCAATTTTAGTTGGTTCTTGCTCAAGTACTTTTGCATCTAAAATAGCTAAATGTACCATTTCATCACTAATAGACTTTTGCTCACCTTTAACTGTTGCTGTTTCAATATATAAGTTTCTAATTAATGCGATCACAGCATCACAATTAGCGGGCTCACCCATCACTTTAAATTGATTACTACTATAACTTATTTTAACACCAAGTCGGCGTTCAACCGTTTTTAAGTTATCGTCCATTGAGCCACATAAATTCGCTAGGCGATTATTATCAAGTGGTTCTAAATCAAACTTCTTACTAATACTTATGCTCAAAGGTATATCCGTTTTGTATTGGCTGAGGTTAAAGCAGCTGATGAATTATGGTGTGAAAGTTCCAACACCTAAATCGTCAATTTTACTGTCAGCATGATGACTGTTAGCTAATATGTCTTCAGGTGAATACGCTATACGTAAACCCATTTCACTTTCTTCGCGCACTAGTTCTCCACGAAGCGAGTTTGCGTAAACATCTGTGATTTTAATATCAACAAATTGTCCTATTACGGTGTGGGGAGCAATAAAGTTCACTGTGCGGTTATTTTCTGTTTTTCCACGTAATTCCATTGGGTTCTTCTTTGAAGGACCCTCAACAAGAATACGTTGTTCTGTATTCAACATTTGACGAGCAATACGTAATGCTTGATGGGTGATCTGGTCTTGAAGAATTTGTAAACGCTGTTTTTTAGTAACATCGCTTATATCGTCAATCATATCTGCAGCAGGTGTACCCGGACGTGCGCTGTAGATAAAGCTAAAACTTAAATCGAAATCTACCGCTTTAATTAAATCCATCGTGGCTTCAAAATCAGCATCTGTTTCGCCAGGGAAACCGATAATAAAGTCAGACGACATACAAATATCTGGACGTGCTTTCTTAAGTTTTCGAATTTGAGATTTATACTCTAAAGCAGTATGACCACGTTTCATTTGCGTTAATATGCGATCTGAACCACTCTGTACAGGTAAATGTAAGTGACTAACTAATTCTGGAACGTCTTTATATACCTCAATAATGTCATCGGTAAACTCAATCGGGTGCGATGTTGTATAACGAACTCTATCAATACCGTCAACAGTAGCAACCAAACGCAATAATTCTGAAAAACGACAAATTTCATCATCGTGTGTTACACCACGATAGCCATTTACGTTTTGTCCTAATAAATTAACTTCACGCACACCTTGAGCAGCGAGTTGAGCTATTTCATATAAAACATCGTCAAGAGGACGACTAACTTCTTCACCACGTGTGTAAGGTACAACACAGAAAGTACAGTATTTACTGCAGCCTTCCATAATAGACACAAAAGCACTGGCGCCTTCCGCTTTAGGCTCAGGAAGACGATCAAACTTTTCAATCTCGGGAAAACTGACATCAACAACTGGATTATGATCACCAGTAACTTGTTGAATCATTTCAGGTAATCGATGTAGTGTTTGCGGGCCAAAAACCATGTCTACATAAGGTGCACGCTGTCGAATAGCATCACCTTCTTGTGAAGCAACACAGCCACCAACACCGATAAGTAAATCAGGATTTTTTTCCTTTAACTTTTTCCAGCGGCCTAATTGATGAAATACTTTTTCTTGGGCTTTTTCACGTATAGAACAAGTGTTTAATAAGATAACATCAGCATCTTCAGCTTCGTCGGCTAATTCAAAACCATGTGTAGAGTCTAATAATTCAGCCATTTTCTGCGAGTCATACTCGTTCATTTGGCAACCCCAAGTTTTGATGTATAGCTTTTTACTCATTAATTTTTCACTCATTAAATATCAAAAAATCTAAAGAAACTAACACGAAACATTTAGCTCCATGATTAGTTCAATTTAAGGACGCGTATTTTACTCCTTCTTGACGCTTGAAGCTAGTGCCTGATTAAACTTTAAGTAAGGCAATGTAAGGCTTAGCAATTATCAGTTGTTTCAGGTAAAAATATTCGTATAAGTGATATAGGTTAGTTAGAATGAACTTGAAAAATAATTGAATAATTAAGCGTGATATTATGAATGATTTTGATTGTGTGATTGTTGGTGGCGGTATGGTTGGTGCAGCTTGCGCTTTGTCTTTAGCAAGTCTTGGACTTACTGTAGCCATTGTTGAACAATATCAACCTGAAGATTTTAGCGATGCTCAAACATTAGATCTTCGTGTTTCAGCTATTTCCCTTGCTTCGGAACATTTGCTCACACAGCTTGAAGCATGGCCGCAATTACAACAATGGAGATTGTGCCCTTATAAACGTTTAGGCGTTTGGGAGCATCATGCCAGTTATACTGAGTTTAACGCCGACGATATAAAACAATCTCACTTAGGTCATATAATTGAAAATCGCTTGATTCAGCTTTCCTTGTGGCAACAAATAGCAAAACATCCAGAGATCACGTTATTTTGCCCAGCAAGTTTGGTGAACTTTTCATCTTCAAATAAAGAAGTTAATCTTTCAATAATCAATAATGAAGATTCAGAAAAGTTTGACATAAAAACAAAACTGCTAATTGCTGCAGATGGTGCTAACTCTCAAGTTCGAAAACTAGCAAATATTGGGATGACAGGTTGGGATTATCAACAGTCTGCAATGCTAATAAATGTTGAGACTGAAACAGAGCAACAAGATATTACTTGGCAACAATTTTTTGAAACAGGTCCAGTGGCTCTTCTACCTTTATCTGGAAAGAGTAGTTTAGGTGGATATGCTTCATTGGTTTGGTATCACAAAAAGTCAGAGATAAAAAAATTATCTGCTTTATCTAATGATCAACTTCAGCTTGAAGTTTTACAAAAATTCCCTAAACGCTTAGGTAAAATTAAAGTTATTGGCAAAGGATCATTTCCGTTAACGCGCAGGCATGCCAATACCTATCAAAAAGGACAAGTTCTCTTATTAGGTGACGCAGCACATACCATTAACCCAATGGCAGGGCAGGGAGTTAATCTAGGTTTTAAAGATGTTAAAGCATTACAGACCGTCATATCGACTGCTATTGGGAATGGAGAGTGTTGGTCTGAGCCTGAAGTGTTATCTCGTTATGAATTAATGCGACGTAAAGACAACTTATTAATGATGTCTACAATGGATTCATTATATGCAACGTTTAGCCACCCATCGCCAGCTATTAAGCTCTTTCGAAATATAGGGCTTACTATGGCTGATAAGATACCATTCTTGAAAAATAAGGCTTTAGCTTACGCTTGTGGTGTTTGATGATTTGAACTATAAAGTTTTATATAAATTTAACTTCAACTTTACAGTAAAACAAAGTTAATATATTGAATATTTATTGTTTTGGGGTTTTATAAAAATAATCAAAGAATGGCAGGGGTAAGAGGATTTGAACCTCTGAATGACTGGATCAAAACCAGCTGCCTTACCGCTTGGCTATACCCCTGTAGATATTCTAATAATTTGCAATAAGTAAGTTATACACTCATTAATTATGTTTAAGATTGTTTTAAAAAGACTTAACAGAGTTTTAAAAGGAATGTTAAACAAAAAAAGTGGCAGGGGTAAGAGGAT
>CAJWBY010000207.1 GCA_913020705.1 uncultured Colwellia sp. | reverse complement strand
ACAAAGCTGAGGATGATTTATTTTATCTGACATGTTACTAGATTTAACATTTGTAACTTTGCTTAGCAAGTGTGTATTCATAACTTTGAACACCATTAATCATTTTTTATATGAAGGTGTTATACGAAAGCATGCGAATAAAGATCACTATGTGATGAAATTAAATTAATTATTATTTAGTTATTACGGACTGAACAAAATCTTTCGCTTCTTCAAAATTATGTTCAACCACGAAACTTGCCTTAATATCAAGGGTTACTGGTAATAATTCTAACCATCTTGAGATCACCCAACTTGGATTATTAAGGATTTTTTCAGGATATAATTGGTCCAGAAATTCATTATTGTCAAAAACATCTTCTAAACATAGTGAAAGTTCTGATATTGATCTATCTACTTTCGTCTGAGACCAATGTGCTATTTCAGTAACGTCTCCAAAATGCAGGTTGTCATTGTTAGTTTCACGTGACTTTATCATGACGAGTGATTTACATTTTACATCAATTTCTAAAAGACCATCTTCAGCTTTATCAAAGTTAATTATTTCAACCCAACTGCCCCAAGGTGAATCAGATATAGACTTGTTATCTCCTTTCGCGCATATAACAAAACCTTGTCCTTTTGAAGCAATGCTCACCATCTTTAAATAGCGTTGTTCAAATATTCTTAGTTTCGTCATACCTTCGGGTAAAAGGAATACAGATAAAGGAAAAATGGGTAAATTGGTGTAGTTAGTTTTCATATGCTCGTTACTTCTATAGTCTTATTTATATATACGTAAATGAATAAAGAAATGATCACATCGATATAAAAAAAGCCCCCAAATGTGGGGGCAAAAAAGATGCATGCCAAAATAACCATGCACAAAGGGTACTGTTCTAATCGAGAATGACTGTATCGATAACGTGTATGATACCGTTTGTTGTGTAAATATCAGATATCACGACATTCGCGCCGCCAATAACTAATTGTCCTGTTGCTTCATCAATACTTACATCAACTTTTGAAGTTGATAACGTAGTTAACGTTTTCCCATTAGCTGCATATGCATCTAATGAACTTAGAGAAGCGTTGCCAACAACATGCGTTAGTAAAACCGTTGTTAAAGCATCAGTATCAGCTAGTAAATCGCTTAAGACTGTACTATCAATTTTAGCGAATGCTGCATTAGTTGGTGCAAAAACTGTAAATTCCATCGTTTCATCAGAAAGTGTGTCTACTAAGTTAGCCGCTGTAAGTGCGGTAACTAAGGTTGAAAAATTTTCAGGGTCAGCAAGTGCTACTTCTACAATTGAGCTTGTTGGCGTTCCCATTTCTTCAAGAGGCATGATGACATTATCAATAACATGTATAACACCGTTGTCCGCCATAACGTCTGCAGTGCTTACTTTAGCGCCATTAACAAAAAGGGTTGAATTAGAAAATGATAGTGATATGTCATCTCCGTTAGCTGCTTCTACCATATTAGATGTAGATTGAGCTAAAGTAATAGCTCCGTCGGACAATACTTTACCTGGTAAAACATGGTACATCAGTATGTTAGTTAATTGTTCTGTTGTTAAAGCTTCAAGCGTACCTGCTGGTAATTTAGCAAAAGCTGCATCAGAAGGTGCAAAAACTGTATAATCATTATCTACATTGGCTAGTACTAAATCTAAACCTGTTGACTGCAATGCACTTACAAGTGTAGTAAAACTGCCATTTGCACTTGCTACATCAACTAAACTCATTGCTGGTGCTGGTATTTCGACATCACCAACAATTACAGCATCAATGACATGAATTATGCCATTCGTTGTGTAGATATCTTTAATAATGATGTTTGCACCACCAAAGGTCAGCATATCTGTTGTAGTATTAATATTCAAAGCGACGTCTGCAGTTGAAGCTGTAGTTACCATCGTTCCATTTAGAGAATATGCTGTAACTGAATCTACCGCTATTTCAGGGATAACATGTTGAAGTAAGATACTTGCAAGTACATCTGTATTTTCAAGAAGTGTATTTAGCGTTTCTTCGCCGATTAACGCAAATGCAGCATCAGTTGGTGCAAAGACCGTAAACGTTGAACTTTCATCAGCTAACACCGCATCTAGCTCTGCCGCTTGTAAGGCAGCAACTAAGGTTGTGAAGTTACCATTGGCAATTGCTGTTTCAACAATATTACTTGTTGGTTCAACCATGTCTGCAGGGGGTAATAAAACAGCATCAATAACATGAATGATGCCATTGTCTGTATGTATATCTGTTGTAATTACCGTTGCGGTGTTTACAAGTAAACTATCACCCGATAAAGACAATCCTAAAGAGTCGCCATTTACCATAGCAACCTTGGTACCAGCTAAACTAATAGCAGTTGCAGCATCTACTTCGCCACTAATTACATGATAAGTTAAAATGTCAGATAGCGTATCAGTATCTGCTAGGAGTGCATTAATAGTATCGTCTCCTAGCAAAGCGAAAGCTTCATCTGTAGGCGCAAATACGGTAAAAGAACTGTTAGTATCGGACAAAGTAGCATCTAGACCTGTTGCCTGAAGAGCAGCAACTAGTGTAGTGAAATTTCCGTTGCTAACCGCAACATCTACAATAGTTATTTTTGGTTCAAGTATTTCTATTTCAGATTTATCATCATCATCGTTACATGCTTGTAATAAAAACATGCTTAGAATGGTTACACTTAACACTTTGAAATATTTCACTGGGCTTACCTCATTTATATTTTTAGTTAATTACTGTGAGGATTTACGGCAAAGAAATTAACTTAGATCATAAAATAACTAAAAAAAAATATATAAATATTTTATTGATCTTCCCTGATGATTGAACCGTATTAATAAAGTTAATCAAACAATTTGGAATCACTTATGAACTATCTTATTACCGGTGGTACTGGCCTTATTGGTAAGGGGCTCATTGATTCTCTTGGTACTACAGATAACACTATTACCGTGTTAACAAGAGACATAGAAAAAGCATCTTCATTACTCAATAAAGAAATTACGTTTATTGATGAATTGTTACTTTCAAATATAGAAAATATAGATATCGTTATTAATCTCGCTGGCGAGCCAATAGCAGAAAAAAGATGGTCACAGGAGCAAAAATACAAAATTTGTGAAAGTCGTTGGGATATTACTGAAAAATTGGCTCATTTAATTTCTATAGCTAATAAACCGCCGAGTTTGTTCATTTCAGGCAGTGCTATAGGAATGTATGGTAGACAGGGCAATAAAATTTTAGATGAAGGCTTTTCTCAATACCATGAAGAATTTACGCATCAGGTTTGTACAAGATGGGAACAACTTGCTCTTGAGGCTTCTTCAACGAATACTCGAGTTGCATTATTACGAACGGGCGTTGTCTTAGACAAGAAATCAGGTGCATTGTCTAAAATGCTATTACCTTTCAAATTAGGTGTTGGGGGCAAAATAGGAAAAGGCGAACAGATAATGTCTTGGGTTCATATTCAAGACATGGTTGCTGCCATATTGCATATTATTGATATCAAATCATTAAACGGGCCTATTAATATAACGTCTCCAAACCCTGTTTCAAATGAAGTTTTCTCAAAAAGTTTGGCAACTGCATTGAATCGCCCTTGCATATTCAATACACCACCTGTTCTCCTTAAGTTAATATTCGGAGAAATGGCTGATTTATTATTGTTCGGTCAGCATGTTATTCCTCAAAAGCTAATAACCAGCGGTTTCAGGTTCAAACATGCTGACTTAGCAAGCGCCTTCAAAGATCTACTAAAGTAATCTAATTAACAGCGCAGCTTGAGTCTTTTATTTCCTTATCGAAAAACAATGTAACTTCGGCAACTTTGATACCAAACTTTGACATGGATGTTTTGTTCAGAACTTTGTTATCGTCGAGTTGAAACATCCAATCATCCATAGTCAGTTGAGTAATATCACCATCAATATTTAATAAAAGTTCATATTGAAACTGAAAAGCGAAACCTTGATGCTTACCTATGGCTGTGCCTAAAACATCTTCTGCAGTTCCTAAGTAACTTCCATCAGCTAATTTAGTAAGCTGCCAATTTCTATAACTTATTTCTCCATCATTAAAGTAAAATTTTTCTGCCAAAACGCCCTTTTCACCTTGCCAGCTTCCATCAACTTCAACACAAAATCTCCTTTTAACTTCATTCGAATAATCTTGGATAACCCCCCAAGCAATAACTCGTCCTTCAAAGTAACTTTTAATATCAAAGGGTTTTTCTTTTGTTTGGTAATCTTCTAGCTCTACCGAACAGCTAGAAATAAAAAAGCATGTGATGACATAAGCCAAACTTCTCATAAATTTATTCATTATTGTTAACTCCTAATAATTCACGTCTAAGATCAGGTTCACTGGTGTTTTCCGACAACCAAATATCAAGAAAAAGTTGGCTGAATTCTTGTTGTCCGATTTCACCAATTAGCTCGTTATTATAATAAAAGAAGCTTTTATTATTGTTCACATGAAAAGACAATGTATCCCCTTCTTCAATATCTGGCCATATTTTCTCAAGTACCGGTAAATAGGCTTGATAAATTTCTGGATTAATCCCTAGGTGTTGCCATTGTTCGACAGTTCGTTCGATAAGATCTTTACCCGATATATCAGCAAGGTAATTGATGTTATATAAAAGCTTGTCATTTTCACTTTCAATGGGATATTTACCCGAAGTTGTCTGTAATTTACTGTTATACAGATCCCAAAAAAGAATTGAAAAAGTCGTTTCCCCTACTTGTATATAATCGTGTTCTTTAAGAACACCATCTAATGTATTGGGTTGGCTAACTTCAGTAGCCAAAACATTAATAGAGATAAGGAATTGTGAAGTAGTAATAAATAATAGATAAAAAAGAGCTTTAAACATTGTTAATCTCAACTGTTATAATTTTAGACTTAAGGTAGAAAAACAGCATAAATAATCCTCCCCATATTAGGGCCAGAATTGAATAAGTAATAAGCATTGAATAACCAAAATCAACAGCCATAAATTTGTAACCCGCAATATAGCTGATAGGTGAAATCCCCCCCCCTACGAGTAATTGTAATAATGTAGATGATTCTAAAAAACGTAGACTATGGCATATAGTGGCTGCAAAAGAGGCCCATAACATCATCAACCAAAAAGGGATATGAGATGACTCAGGAAAGATAAAAACATTTAACTGTTGTAATAAAGAATCGACACATAAACCAATAACACTAACGATTATTATTAATATCAATTCCTTATGATTTTTAGATATAAAAAATAGATGGGCAATAAGCAGAAGCATTGCAATTGGGATAAAAGAGTCTCCCCAATAAACTAAGCCGAACCAAGAAAGATTAAAACCAATAACATTAATCAACATAAACAAAACCAATATTTTTTATTTGTATACGCATCAATTGCCAAGGGCATTAAAGCGGGCGGATTTAACAACGCGTCCTCTGAACAACAGTTGCGTTTCGACGACGAAGAAAATGTGAGTTTTGAAGTGGGCAGTAAAAATGTTTTGCTCAACGGTCGACTGCTGCTCAATGCCAGCCTGTACTATATCGACTGGAGCGACATGCAAGGCTCAGAACCACCACAAGACCTAATGGGCAATGTCATCAACTCGGCCGCCGTCATCGGTAACATTGGTGATGCCAGCAGTAAAGGTTTGGAAATTGAGACCAGTTATTTTGTCACGGATAACTTCTCAGTTGATTTTGGCATCGCGCTCAATGAGGCCAATTTTGATGGCGACACCCAATACGACGCCGCTGCTCGTTATTACTATTACCAGTGTGATCGCCCCGTGATCATGGAAGGTGAACGCTGCGGCAACAGCGATGTCGGTGGCAATCAGCTGCCGCGAAACTCTGAAACGCAAGTGGTCGCGGGTATCAACTACAAAAGGACCTTAAGTGATGATTGGTCGATCGATATGCGTCTCGGCGCAAACTACCAATCCGAGCAATTTATCACGCCCCTCAATCAGGCTTACATCCCAGCTCGCACTCTGTTCAATGCCGACGCACATTTGGAATTTGGCGAGCACTGGAATTTGGGTATCTGGGCTAAAAACCTCACCGATCGGGAATACATCGGCGGCATTCTGATTGTCTCGGAGCAAAACAAACTGATTGTCTCACAAGGTCTTGGCCGCAGTATGGGCGCCACCTTGAGCTATCAGTTCTAGCACACGGCCATCGGCTGTGTAGTCTCACTTTCTCCTTGGAGAAGGTTTAGGGCATACTCCAATTGGTGATGCCCCTTTTTTTGCCCGCTAAACTCTGAAGAGAATCTCATGGCCTTTACCCCAGACCTCATTCAAAAATACCAAGTTGCACACCCAGAACAAAACGGCGGAGGCGGATCCAGTACACCACACGGCTTGGATTTAGGTTGCGCGAAAGACAATCTCTACGCCTTTAGTAAAATGTGGTTCTCCTTTGACGACACACCCTCTATCTCGGCGTTTCACGGCATGATGTTTGGTATGGTGGGCAACCAACGGCTAAAACCATTGTTTGGCTACACGGGATTTGGAATTTTTCAGTCGAAGTTGCTGGATAACGGCAATGTGCGAATACGCGGCAAAGAAGTGGGGTATTTCAACGATCCTATTAGCGGCGATATTTTGGA
>CAJWBY010000206.1 GCA_913020705.1 uncultured Colwellia sp. | reverse complement strand
ATTTGTTTTTGATAGTTGTTTACTTAATGCCAAGCTTGCTGAGCTGCCTGTTATGGAGGAATTATCACAAATTCATAATGCGCAAAAATCTTTACGTTTTAGTCATTTGTCATCTAAAGAACTCGTTGATGACACCAAATTATTAAGGCAAGTGTTTTCGGTGCTGGTTACGGCTCATTATCAAACTTCACCCAATGATATTTCGTTGATGCTTGATAATAACTCCGCTCATATTTTTATAGTAAAACTCGAAGACAATGTTGTAGGCGTTGCTTTGTTGCTGGAAGAAGGATGCAACAATAGCGCTGATATTAAAGCGGTAGAGAGTAATCAGCGTAGGTTGAAAAATCAATTTATACCGCAGTCTTTGCTTACCCATTGCGGCTTTACCGAAAGCTTCAGTTATCAATATTTACGCATTTTACGTATTGCTATTCACCCGCAATATCATGGCTGTGGATTTGGTCATCATTTTATGAAAAGTTTGCAAGTCTTTGCAAAAAATCAACATGTAGATTTTATCGGCGCAAGCTTTGGAGCCAATGCGCAACTGCTTAAATTCTGGCAAAATGAAGGGTATCAAATTGCACGTATTGGTTTTACCAAAGATAAAGCGAGTGGTGAGCATTCTGCACTAGTACTTTGTGCAGTAAGTGATAAAGCGCAATTTTTTGAACGGAAAATTATTAGTGAATTCTATAGTTCATTTGATTATTTACTCACTGATGAATATAAGAGCCTAGCTCCTCAACTCGTGTGGCAAGTTTTACATCATTGTCCAAATAAAAGTTTACCACAGTTAAGTGGACATCAACTGAGTAGTATTGCAGACTTTATCAATAAGAAACGGCAGTTTAGTCATTGCGTACGCGCGTTGCATTATTGGAGTTTATTGCACTGTAAAGAAAGTTATCGCCCAGGAGCCTTACTCTTAATTGAACGAATATTACAGAAAAAATCTGTTGAAAATATTTGTTTTAACCATCAATTAACAGGTAAAAAAATGCTCAATGAGGCATTAATTCAATACATTTCGCAGCACCAAGCAACATAGCTAAAACGTTGATTATTGGATTTGCTCTCGCCAAAATTTTAACATGGTAAAATAATGGCAGGGTTGGCTGGCAAATGCTGTAAAGTCATCATGTTTAATAATTCGCTTTAAATAATAAGCAATGACCTTTGCTAAACCATTACTGGGGTTTTTAGCGTAAGTATTTGTCAATACACTTAGCCAGTCCTCTATCAGATGAAGTTCACTTGAATGGGCAATAGCGCAGTGAATACTTGTTGAATGAGAACAGGCTGAATAAGTTAAAGGCATAACGATTGCTCTCCACTTAAGCTTGCGTGGAGAATTGATTTCCACACAGTTTTACGTGCCGCATCATCTAAACATTTGCATTCATTACCCGGTAATAAACCAGATATGATTAATTTTTCTAATAATATGATAGGTAATTCAACTTTTGCCATTTGATTATTGTCGAACTGGGAATTTTCCTGCCTATTTTTTCTATTTATATAATATTGATGTGCACCCATAATAAACTCCTTCGTAAATATGATTACTGTCAAATTAATTTAATATAATAAATCGATTAATGCAAATGATAATTATTATCATTTATGTTTTGGTGTTTTATTGTCTATAGTTATGTGATATCTACAAATACCGCATTACAATGACGACTGATCAGTTGGTCAGAAAACATTGAGTTTATTATTTCATTTTGAATTATTAGGAAAGTTATGACGCAAGTTCAAGAGTCATCCATTGAAACCAAAAATTATGTGATTGAAGTCGCAGGCTTGGTTAAAAGTTACAAAGGCGTTCAAGCGGTTGATGATGTGAGCTTTTCCATAGAAAAAGGACATTGCTTTGGTTTGTTAGGACCTAACGGTGCAGGGAAAACCACAACAATCGAAATCATGGAAGGTATTATAAAAGCGACAAGTGGTCAGGTGCTTTATTCAGGGAAAGTGATTGGTGAAGATATTAGCCAGCAAATTGGTATTCAGTTTCAAAGTACAGCATTACAAGACTTTTTAACGGTACAGGAAACTTTGAATTTATTTACTTCATTTTACGATCATACAATACCGCATAAGCAACTTATTGAGTTATGTGATCTTAAAGATTTTTTAGATAGAGACAATCGCTTATTGTCTGGCGGTCAGCGTCAGCGATTATTATTAGCACTTGCGTTAATTAATGACCCAGAAATAATATTTCTTGATGAGCCAACCACAGGGCTTGACCCTCAAGCACGTAGAAATTTTTGGCAATTGATCAAAAATATCAAAGCACGAAATAAAACGGTTATTTTGACAACACATTATATGGATGAAGCTCAGCAGCTTTGTGATGATGTGATTATTATGGACAGCGGTAAAATAATTGAGAGTGGAGTACCGAATAATTTACTCGCTAAACATTTTCAAAACGTCTTTATTTATCTGCCTATAGCACAAGTGCCAAAAGTGTTGATTGAAAAAAATCAATGGCTTGTTGAAAACGGCCGTGTTGAAATTTCCACACAACAAGTAGAAGAAACCATTAGCTTGTTAATCGCTGAGAAAGTTTCATTAGACGGATTACAAGTGAAGTCACCAAACCTTGATGATCTTTTTCTTAAATTAACCGGCCATTCATTAAGGGAGTAATAAAAATGAATTTCAAACGTTTTTTTGCAGTGATCAAGGCACGAAATATAGAGTTTTTTCGTGATCGTTCTTCTTTAGGTTGGAATCTTCTCTTCCCGATTTTAATACTTGTGGGTTTATCTTTTATATTTTCTGGTGACGGTAAAGCCGTTTATAAAGTCGGCGTTCTTAACAGTGAATTTGTCCAATCAACATTTATGGAAACACGTTATGTTGAATTTATCGATTATGAAGATAGCACGTTAGCCACTTTAAAGTTAGAACAGCACGCTATTGATTTTATTGTCGATTTTTCAGAGGAAGCCTATTGGGTTAATCAAGGTTCGCCTAATAGTTACTTGATAGAAAAAATATTTATTGGACAACATACAGACTTTAAACGATTAGAAACTACGGGTAAAAAAATCCGCTATGTTGATTGGATTCTACCTGGGATTTTAGGCATGAACATGATGTTCAGTTGTTTATTCGGGGTTGGTTATGTGATTGTACGTTATCGAAAAAACTCAGTACTAAAACGTTTAAAAGCGACACCTCTTTCAGCTTTTGAATTTGTTTCAGCGCAATTAGTTTCCCGTATTTTTATTGTGATGTTTATGTCGAGCGTTGTTTATATTGGCTGTAATTTCTTTTTTGACTTTTACATGCTCGGTAACTATTTTGATCTATTTGTTATTGCCGTGTTAGGCGCTATTAGCTTAATTTCTTTAGGTTTACTTGTAGCAAGCAGGAGTAAGAGTGAAGAGCTTATTGGCGGATTACTTAATTTATCATCATGGCCAATGATGTTACTTTCAGGTGTGTGGTTTAGTTTAGAAGGTGCACCTAATGCCGTAAAAATAATTGCTGATTTTCTTCCATTAACACATTTAGTTGCTGGCGCGAGAAAGGTAATAACTGAAGGCGCAACACTTACTGATATAAGCTATCACGTAATGGCGCTTTTGATCATGAGTACGGTATGTTTAGCGTTAGGTTCGTATTTATTTAGCTGGAATACAGAGCGTTAATATTATGATTTATTGCAGGTTCTTATTTTGTTGTTACTGTTTAACAACTCAAACACAAAGGGTGTAGATGTTACTAAAAATCGTCGGATTATTTTTTGTAGCTCTTGCTATCTTGGGTGTTGTTTTGCCCATTTTACCCACTACTCCTTTTCTCTTGGTTGCGGCTGCTTGTTTCGCTAAGTCTTCACCAAGAATGTATAAAATGTTACTGGACAATAAAATCTTTGGTCCACTTATTTATCATTGGCAAGTGTCACGCAGTATTCCTAAAAGTGCCAAAATAATAGCGTTAACTTCCATTGTTTTAGCGTCTTGTTGGTCGTGTTATTTATTGGATAATAATATATTGCGCATGGTTATTATTGCCTTGGTGGCAGGGCCTTTTATCTTTTTATGGCGTTTGCCTATTTCCGATGGAAATAAGCAAACCTAACAGCAGTTTTAACGACGAGTGTTCATAAAAAAACATCAAAAAATAGCATCTGACCTGCTATAGGTTTTATCACGCCAATGCTTTACCCACTAATGCTGCTAAGTGATCGGGTAGGGTTAAAGAAAGCGCTATTTCGTGGCCTCTGTCTGACATTTTTCCCCACGTTTTTTGTACAATTCTAATTATTTTAGCTTCATTGTCTTTTTCAGTATATTTCGCCGCAAATGCGTCAAAATAATATTGCAAAAATACCAAACAAGCCACATCTTCTAGCGTTTGTGTGTCCTCATTTGTTTTAAGCTTTTCTTTTCTTAAAATACAAGCGGTTGATTCAGCTTCGTTTTCATCGTAACCATTTTCCAGCATTAATGATTTAGTGAGCTGTGCATGAAGCCTTCCCTGCTCAATACGCCATTGATAATAACCGGCTTTACCTTCAGCAAATGCGGTACGTTTCAAATCCCAGCGCTTTATATGCTGCGCGCGTACGGCTATTTGTAATAATTCATTTGATTGAGGAAAGTACTGCTCAATACAATTTGTCATGTATTGGCCATAAAGTAATTCGTTGGGTTGTGAGATCCCATCAATCATAGTTTGATTAGGATCTTCACTATTTATGTTATCAATTGCGGTAAGTACGGCTTTTAAACGAGATGAAGTCATGAGTATTATCTAATGCCAATGAAGAATTAAAACAATATGGTAGCTATTTCTAGGTGAAATACCAACTCTAATCAAATTTTTACTAAAAAGAAAAAAATTGATCTGTTGATCATATTGTCGTTTCATCATGTTTTACGTATAATACTTTCCCGTCCTGCTAGGTTGGTGCGTTTTTCATAATCATGACTAAACTTACCTCATCATTCGCAAATTTATTTGCGAAATAAACTAGCAAAACACTTAAGCAAAAAACACAAAATTCCTGCTCACTCTGACTTTTGGTATCACATGACAACTAGATATATTTTTGTAACCGGCGGCGTTGTATCGTCTCTTGGTAAAGGCATTGCAGCGGCATCGCTAGCAGCAATTCTTGAAGCGCGCGGCTTGAAAGTAACCATGTTAAAACTTGACCCTTATATTAACGTTGACCCGGGAACAATGAGCCCGATTCAACATGGTGAAGTTTTTGTTACTGAAGATGGTGCAGAAACAGATTTAGATTTGGGTCATTACGAACGTTTTATTCGTACCAAAATGACCAAGCGTAATAACTTCACCACTGGCGCTATTTACCAAGGTATTCTTGCGCGTGAGCGTAAAGGTGAGTTTTTAGGAGCAACTATTCAAGTTATTCCACACATTACTAACGATATTAAACGTCGAGTAATAGAAGGCGCTGAAGGTTACGATGTTGCCATGGTTGAAATTGGCGGTACGGTAGGTGATATTGAATCACAACCTTTCTTAGAAGCTATTCGTCAATTAGGTGTTGAACTTGGCCGTGAACGCGCAATGTTTATGCACTTAACGCTTGTTCCTTATATTGCCGCTGCGGGTGAGATAAAAACTAAGCCTACTCAGCATTCAGTTAAAGAACTACGCTCTATTGGTATTTTCCCTGATATTTTGATTTGTCGTAGTGATCGCACTATTCCTGCAAGCGAGCGGGCTAAAATTTCATTGTTTACCAATGTTGAAGCCAAAGCTGTTATTTCAATGCCTGATGTCGATAGTATTTATAAAGTACCAGCGTTATTGAAAGCACAAGGTACTGATGAATTAGTCGCACACCGTTTTGGTTTAGATGTACCAGAAGCAGACTTAAGCGAATGGGAACAAGTGCTTTATCAAGAAGCAAATCCTGCTGGCGAAGTCGTTATTGGTATGGTTGGTAAATATATCGAATTACCAGATGCTTATAAGTCAGTAAACGAAGCCCTGAAACATGCGGGTATTAAAAACCAAATTAAAGTAAAAATTCAATATGTTGATTCTCAAGATGTTGAATCTAAAGGCACTGATGTTTTAAAAGATTTAGATGCCATTCTCGTTCCTGGTGGTTTTGGTGAACGCGGTGTTGAAGGTAAAATTTTAGCAGCACAGTATGCACGTGAAAATAAAGTCCCTTACTTAGGTATTTGTCTAGGCATGCAGGCAGCACTTATTGATTTTGCACGTAATGTTGCAGGTTTAGCCGACGCGCACAGTACTGAATTTAACCCTGAAACTTCACACCCAGTGATTGGTTTAATCAATGAATGGTTAGACGAAGAAGGTCAAATTGAATACCGTCATGAGCAATCTGATTTAGGCGGAACTATGCGCTTAGGATCACAATTGTGTCACCTTGTGAAAGGTACCAAGGCAAATGACGTATATGGCAGTGAAACAATTTATGAAAGACACCGTCACCGTTATGAGGTAAATAATAACTACCGTGAGCAATTAAGCAAAGCAGGTTTAGTGTTCTCGGGGTTATCTACGGATAAAACATTAGTTGAGATGATTGAACTTCCTGATCATCCTTGGTTTATTGCTGGGCAGTTCCATCCGGAGTTCAATTCAACTCCGCGTGATGGACACCCCTTATTTGAAAGCTTTATTGCTGCATCATTTGAGCATCAAAAACAGCAATCAAACTAAGTAACCCATTTAACTAAAACCGTAGCCTAGAGCTGCGGTTTTCATTTTAAGATTTTAATTTATTAGTTTACGTAAACGTAACACTTAAAGGAAAAAAAATGTCAAACATTAGTAAAATCAT
>CAJWBY010000205.1 GCA_913020705.1 uncultured Colwellia sp. | reverse complement strand
AGTCGTTATCAAGGGCAAGAGATACCAGTGTTACGTGGTAAACGCTCTGAAAATGGAGAGCTTATTACTGTGTTCCCCGGCGCCGTTCCAAGTAAACTTCCTGAAGAAGATTTTTGGCAAAAAGAGACGTTTAATTATATTCGTTTTTCACCTTTCGAACCTATAGGTCAGCATGAATGCCTACCACATTTAAGAATGGATCAAGTAATGCAATTTTTGCTTGGAGATAAAATGAAATGAATGAACTTGATGAAAAATATCAGCAACAAATTCTTTTTGAAAATGACGTATTAACAAACAAAAAAAGTAATTTGCCTTCGATTGAAAAACAAATCATTGTTGAAAATGATGACTGGCAGGCAGAAGAAGGTTTATCGATAACTGAACCTACTGACAATATTGAAGAAAAATCAAAACCTAGATGGTTATGGCGAATAGTGGGTATTGTTTTTACAGGTGTTGTCGCGGTGGAAACGTTCACATTTTTTCAGCAAGGATTCGCTCAATCTCCTATCTTAGCAGCAATGTACGGTGTTCTATTGTTTGGATTATCAGCAATTGTGGGTTCTACGGCAATAAGAGAATTTTCCGCTTTAAGACAATTTAAACGCCAACAAGGAACGCAAAGTAAAGCCAAGGATATATTGTCACCTGAGTTAACTGCACATCGTAATGTCGATGTTAAAGCTCTGTGTGCAACTATCTCAGCAAATTTACCCTGTGATTTAATGTCAGAGCATGAGAAAAGCTGGGAATTATTTGCTAAAGACGAATACAGTGATGAAGAGTTACTGCAATTATATTCCCGAGAAATTTTATCTAAAGTCGATGAAAAGGCATTAACTGAAGTCGCTAAGTTTTCAACAGAAGCAGTGGTTCTGGTTGCTTTAAGCCCTATCGCCCTAGTAGATATGATGCTGATGTTTTGGCGGAATTTGAGAATGATTGATAAAATTGCTGGACTGTACGGTTTGAAAATCGGTTATTGGAGTCGGATAAAATTAATCAAACAAGTTTTTGTTAATATGGCTTATGCAGGTGCGAGTGAATTAGTCATTGATTTAGGAGCAGATCTTGTAGGTGCAGAATTATTAGGAAAATTATCAGCACGTATGGCTCAAGGATTAGGTGCAGGTATGTTAACTTCACGTTTAGGTATTCAAACAATAAAGCTTTGTCGTCCAATTCCTTTTGAAGAAAATACGCCAAAAATTGCTCATGTAAGAAAGAAAATTCTAAGCCAAGTCAAAAAATTGCTAATCAAATAATGGTTTTTATTAATTATTAGTGATTAAAGTTAAATTTAACCACATGATTTTAAATGTAATTGCAGTAAACTTTACATTTTTGTAATTTATTCTATACATTATAATTTTCTGGTTAATAAATAGCCGATTGCCGTTTCGTGCTTTTCATACCATGCTTGTTTTATTATCAATACACAAATATGACGCACTCGTTAGTGAGTCATGATAAAAATTAAAATAAGGCAGTATCATGGGGAAGGCGACGAAATATATTTCGAGAGTTGCTGATGAAAATGGTTATATTCAATGGTCAGATGAAGAAAACAGTGTCTGGCATGAATTAATCACTCGTCAATTAAAATGTGTTGAAGATAAAGCGTGTGATGAATACAAATTTGGTTCAAAATTATTAAATTTACCGCATGATCGAATTCCTCAACTTGGTGAGGTTAGCAAAGTTCTAAAAGAAACAACCGGATGGCAATGTGAACCTGTACCAGCATTAATTGGTTTTGGCGCATTTTTTAAATTGTTATCAGAGAAAAAATTTCCTGTCGCTACATTCATTCGTAGTAGGGAAGAGCTAGATTATTTGCAAGAACCTGATATATTTCATGAAATATTTGGCCATTGTCCATTATTAACAAATCAATCTTTTGCTGATTACACTGAGGCCTATGGAAAAATGGGTCTTAATGCAACAAAAGAACAAAGAGTCTTTTTAGCACGCTTATATTGGTTCACGGTAGAGTTTGGCTTATTAGATACACCAGAAGGTATTAAAATTTATGGCGGAGGAATCTTATCTTCACCAAGTGAAACTCATCATGCGACTGGTGATACTGTTGAACGTGAAAAACTTGAAATACTCGACGTATTAAGAACACCTTATCGAATTGATGTTATGCAACCCATTTACTATATGTTGAATAAAGTGAGTGATTTGGATAATTTAAGAAAACATGAAGTATCTGAAATTATGGCGTTGGTTGAGCAAGCAGAAGCATTAGGTTTGCACACAGCAAAATTCCCAGCCAAAGAAATCAAAAAAGCAAGTTAAGGAAAAAGTGATGACTGAGCAATTATCTGTACAAAAATGTGAAGCATGCCAAGTTGGCGCGCCACAAGTTAGTGATGAAGAATTACCGACATTATTGTCACAAATACCTGATTGGATCCCAGAGGTTCGTGATGGTGTTATGATGCTTGAACGTGAATACAAATTTAAAAATTACAAACTATCATGGGCATTTGCAAATAAAGTTTCTGAATTAGCCGAAGAAGAGTTCCATCATCCTGCTATTTTATTAGAATGGGGTAAAGTGAAAATTACTTGGTGGACTCACGCTATCAAAGGGCTGCATCGCAATGATTTCATTTGCGCAGCAAAAACCGATAAACTTCTGTAATATTTACTTACATTCATAATAACAGCCTCCTATCTAGGGGGCTTTTTTTTATTGTACAAATTAGTTTACAATAGCAGATAGTAAAACTTGGCTATTGAGGTAAGATTAATGCGTTTAGAAATTCTTTGTTGTGATCGAGTAGGTATAGCACAAGAAGTATTAGAAATCTTTGTTGAACATAAGATAAACCTGCGTGGTATCGAACTAAAACAGCCAGGTGAAATATTCATAAATATACCTGATTTAGAATTCAGTGAATTACAAACATTTATGCCACGATTACGTCAAATAGAAGGTGTAAATGATGTTAAAACAACACCTTTTATGCCATCTGAACGTGAACGCAATGAACTAGAAACCTTAATTAAAACCTTCCCAGACCCCTTTATATCTATAGATTCAAAAGGTGATATTCGTATTATTAATACGGTTGCTGCAGGGATCATGGGCTGTAAAGAGCATGAAATTATTGGCGATAACATTAGTAATTGGTTGAAAGGTTTTAACTTTAGCCGCTGGTTAGATGCTGACGAAGTCCTCGCACAAACACGCCGTTTAAAGTTCCAAGATGATGATTTTGTTGCAGATATTATGCCTATTCACGTTACAGATCAAAGTGATGTACCTGTATTAGCAGGTGCGGTATTGATTTTAAAATCAGAAGCACGATTAGGTCAGCAGATAAGTGCCTTTAAACAAGCTAATGAGAATAATTTCGCAGGTATTCAAGCGAGCAGTGGCTCGATGCGTAAAGTTATTCGTGAAGCAAAGCGTATGGCATTACTTGACTCTTCAATGCTCATCGTCGGTGAAACAGGCACAGGTAAAGAGCTTTTAGCTCATGCTTGTCATGCCGCGAGTGACCGGAGCAATAATCCTTTTATGACGTTAAGTTGCGCAGCATTGCCTGATGATGCAGCAGAAACAGAGCTCTTCGGCGCAGGTTCACAAGGAGATATTAAAGCTAAACGTGGGATTTTTGAATCAGCTGATGGCGGTACTATATTTCTTGATGAAGTTGGAGAAATGTCGCCTAAGTTACAAACTAAAGTCCTGCGTGTTATTCAAGATGGTATTTTTCGACGTGTAAATGACGAGGAAGAGATAAAGGTTAATGTGAGAATCATCAGTTCAACGAATTGTGATTTGTTGAACATGGTCTCTACCGGAGATTTTAGAGAAGACTTGTACTATCGACTTAACGTACTTGGTCTTAACATACCTTCTCTGCGTGATAGACGCTCTGACATTATTCCACTTGCAGAATTCTTTATAGTAAAATTTGGACAACAAATTGGTAAAACTATTGTGACCATGTCAGATGACTGTCGTGATTTTATCGAACATTATCCTTGGCCCGGTAATGTACGCCAACTTGAGAATGTATTGATTCGAGCAGTATCACTCATGGAAGGTAGTATTGTGTTGACGTCCCACTTGCAGTTACCTGCTTATACACGTGAACATGGTTACTTAGAGCAAGAGTTTGAAGGAACATTAGATGCTGCTGTTAAAGGCTTTGAAGCAGATTTACTGAGAAAATTATATCCGGCTTATCCAAGTACTCGACAATTAGCGAAAAAATTAGGGTTAAGTCATACCGCAATTGCGAACAAATTACGTGAATATGACATTAATAAAAAAACCGTAAAAATATAAAACACTTATAAAGATAACGAATAGAGATATAACATGAAACTTTTTGGCTATTGGCGTTCATCCGCAGCTTATCGAGTAAGAATCGCTTTGAATTTAAAAAATATTGATTGTGAGTATGTGTCAGTACATTTAGTTAAAAATGGCGGTGAACAACACAATGAAGAATATGTAGCGTTGAATCCGACTCATTTGGTACCTACATTGATTGATGAAACAGTTGATGGAGAACTGGTGTTAAATCAAAGTATGGCTATACTTGATTACATAGACAATCAATACACTCAAGCACCTCTTTATCCTGAAAATATTTACGATAAAGCACAAGTTCAAGCGATTGCTTTAGATATAGCTTGTGAAATTCATCCTGTAAATAATTTAAGGATTCAACAGTATTTAGTGAAAACACTAGGTGTTGACGAATTAGATAAATCTGCTTGGAGCCATCATTGGATGAGGGTTGGTTTTACAGCTTTAGAAGAAAAGCTGAAAAAAGTTTCTGGAGAATTCTGTTACGGTGACCAAATAACAATCGCAGATTTATGCCTTGTACCACAAGTTTATAATGCCAATCGATTCAAGGTCGATATGTCAGCATTTCCTCTTATTAATAGCATTGTTGAGCGTTGTAATAAGATACCGGCTTTTATAAAAGCTATGCCTGAAAATCAAGTTGATGCTTCATTATAATTGTTAAGTTATTAATAAGTGAAAATAGAGAAAAATTTAGAATAAATATTGTTTAGAACATGTGTTTCCCTTGCAACTTGCATGAAAACGAGTTGCAATGGTTTCTCATCATTTCTTTCTTTAGACAAAGAGAATAATAGGTAACTATGGAAGATCAAACACAAACAGAAAAACAAACCTCTTGGGGCATAATTGCCGTGATAATTGCTATAGTGCTAGTTGCTTTAGTTTGGTTATTTGTTTCATCTACTCAAGAAGAAGTCATAGTTGAAATAGCGCCGCCTCCTATTGTTAAGGCAGAAGTTGTACCTGAACCAGAACCAGAGTTTATTGAGCCTGAAGTTGTCGTACCCGAAGTTGAACCAGAACCTGTTGTGGTAAGTGAAACAGAACCATTATTGCCGAATTTAGATGAAAGTGATGCTTGGATCCAAGAGAAGCTTCCGACTTATACTTGGCGTAAAGAACTTCTCAAACTCGTAATCAATCAGGATATGATCCGTCGTTTTGTTGTGTTTACTGATAATTTTGCGCAAGGGAATTTGGCATACGAACATAGTCCTTTAATCAAACCTAGTACTAAGTTTGTGGCCAATGAAATTAAAAATGGAGCAAGTAGTGATTGGAAATGGGATGAATCTGCGACACGGCGGTTTACTCTTTATGTTGATTTACTGAGATCATTTGACAGTGAAACATTGGTTCAGTGGTATTTTGAAATGAAACCTTTGATCGATCAAGCATACTCAGAACTTGGCTACCCTGATGAAAATTTTACTGAAGTATTACATGATGCTATTACTAAAGTGTTGGATATGGAGATTCCTAAAGATTCATTAGACCTAGTTCGCCCAAGTGTAATGTTTAGATATAAAGATGCCGAAGTAGAGGCGTTAGATGATGCTGATAAGCTTTTATTACGTTTAGGCAAAGAGAATTTATTAGTCATTAAATCGGTACTATTAGAAATTAATGAGCGACTAGCTCGTCATCGTTCATAAATAAAAATGTGATCTTAAGTATATAATCGCTTGTTTGCTCAAAAAACAAGCGAACGATTTCAATTGTAAAACTAGCGCTTGCATCATACGAAATCTTTAGCGATAATTCGCGCCGTTGCAGTAAAAGCTGGAACTATCTATGGTGACCCTTTCGGTCCCCTCGCAATGATACTCTGTGAACTCGGCCAGATCCGGAAGGAAGCAACCGCAGCAGACGACTCATGTGCCGAGGTGTGGCTGCTTGGGTCGCCACCCAATCTTAAAACTCCCTTGAAGCCCTATAGAATCGTTAATTATAACAAGCTCACATACATTAGATCATAGAATAGTTACACAATCTAGTATCAATTTAGGTACACAGTTTCGACTTGCTTCATTCATTTGAATCACTATTAGCAGTCAAAGCCTATAAGCTCCCCCAGAGTTCCACAACCTTACCGTAATCATCAGCTATAGCGTTACTCCCCTTAGTTCTCAGGGCTCCTATACGATCATTTAATATCATCAATCCAGTTATACATGCCATTGCTTGCCTAAAGTTCACAAAGCCCAGCAATTGATCACAGTGACCTCCTGAGCTGGTGGTAGTTTGGAGCTGGAAGGGACACTAGGGGTGGCAGGGTGTGTTTAGTCCAAGTGGTAAATTTATAATTATTTTGAAACAGGTCTACAAGGGGATTAGAAATTATTATTACTATAACTAGAATAGTTCTATATCCGCTTACTAATAAATCGTGTATATTTTTGAAATAATTAAGTTAATTCTTACCTAAGTTTAACAAAGAAAGTGACCTGGTCAAGTAAATTCAGACACCCCAGTTAAGCTACTTTTTCTAACTCATTAATTTTCAATTCAAAATCAT
>CAJWBY010000204.1 GCA_913020705.1 uncultured Colwellia sp. | reverse complement strand
GGTGATGTTGAAACGATCAAAAGTTACTATTTAGACCGTGGCTATTTACAATATAAAGTTGACTCTACGCAAGTATCGATGACACCGGATAAAAAAGCGGTTTACATTGCTTTGAATGTCACAGAAGGTGAGCAATTTACAGTAAGTGAAATTGATTTTTCTGGTGATATGGCCGGATTTGAACGAACTATAAGAGCAATTAACCCTTTGCGTTCAGGTAAACTTTATAATGGCGCAGAAGTTACATACACAGAGGAAAGTATAAGTCGTTTCCTTGGACGTTATGGTTATGCTTACCCTAAAGTAAATGCAATACCTGAAATTAATGAAGAAGATAAAACAGTAAAACTGACTATTTCTATAGATCCTGGAAAGCGTATTTATGTAAATCGCATTAATTTTAATGGTAACTCTGTAACCGCAGACAAGGTTTTACGCCGTGAAATGCGTCAAATGGAAGGTTCTTGGTTATCTAATAATGCCGCTGAAAACTCAAAAGCTTGGCTTCAACGTTTACCTTATCTAGAAGACGTTGAATTCGAGACAAAACAAGTACCAGGTGAAGATGACTTAGTTGATATTGATTTTTCAGTGAAAGAACAACCTTCAGGCTCTTTTACTGCAGGTGTTGGTTACGGCTCTACAACTAATTTAAGCCTAAGTGCAGGGATTCAGCAGAATAACTTTTTAGGTACAGGTAATCGATTAGCATTTAATGTAAATACGATGAGCTATCAGAAAAGTGCCAGCGTTTCTTATACCGATCCTTACTTCACTATTGATGCTGTTTCACTCGGTGGGCAGCTTTATTACAGCGAATTTAATGCAGGTAACGCCAATTTAGTTGAATATAATAATCAAACATATGGTGTAGGACTCAACTTAGGTTTTCCTATTAATGAATATGTACGATTGAACTTTGGTATAGGTTGGAAACATAATGGTATTACACGTTTACAAACCTATGAACAAATTCAACAATTCTATGAAATATACTCTGATCCAAATGACCCCGATGGTGGATTAGCATTTGAAAGCTTTGATTTAACAGCTTCTATTTCTCGTTCCACATTAAACAGAGGAACGTTTCCAACTGATGGTTCTAGTCAAAGTTTAACTTACAAAATGACTACACCAAATTCAGATGTAAATTACTTTAAAATTAATTTAGACACTAAATGGTATTTTCCATTAACACGAGATCAGAGCTGGACGGTATTAACACGATTCAACGCTGGTTATGGTAATGGTTACGGCACAATAGATGGTAATGATCAAATACTTCCTTTCTGGGAGAATTTTAGAGCAGGGGGGAGTGATACTTTACGTGGATTCGAAAATAATATTGTTGGCCCACGTGCAGTATTCCGTTACCCAACACGTACAGATGGTGCTCCTGACCCAGTAGAATCGGGAAGTAGTTGTTGTCTAGGAGAAGATCACGATATCATTGCTATATCACCACGTTCTGTGGGTGGTAATGCAACAATTGTTGCTGGAATAGAGCTTATTGTGCCTACTCCATTTGTGGATGAAGGTTTCTCTAATAGTGTTCGTACTAGTTTTTTTGTTGACGCAGGTAATGTATGGGATACAGAGTTTAACTTAGATGACTATCAAGATTTAGCTTCTCGTGAGTTTGATAAAATTGATGACTTTTCAGATATCGGTAGTTATAGAAGTTCTGCTGGTTTATCTATTCAGTGGTTATCACCTATGGGTCCAATGATATTTAGTTTTGCTAAAGCATTAAAATCAGAAAAAGATGATGATAAAGAGTTCTTTAGCTTTAATATAGGCAAAACTTTCTAATACAAAGAACGATTGATTATTTAAATAAAATTATGCTGTGGGGTTTAATTCTAATATTTAGCCCCCATAGCAAATACATCATAATTATAAAAATTAATGTAACTTTACAAAAGTTACTTAGAAATAATATTTTGGAGATAAAATTGAATAAATTCATTAAAACAGTTGCTTATTCAGCAGTAGCGTCAAGTTTGTTATTAGCAAGTTCTGTTATGGCTGCAGATCAGAAAATTGCAGTGGTAAATTTCCAAGAAGTAATGGGAAAAATTCCGCAAACAGCTACAGTTATGCAAAATTTGGAAACTGAGTTTAAAGATGACAAAGCTGTTTTAGCTCAACTTGAGAAAGACATTAAGTACTATCAAGAAAAGAAGCAGCGCGATGGTTCATTAATGAGCGCTAAAGAGAAAACAGATCTTGATGCTCAAATCGCAACTTTATATCAAGACTACCAAACTAAAGGTAAAGCTTTCCAACAAGCTACAGGTGTTCGTAAAAACGAAGAAACAAACAAAATTGTTGCATTGGTTCGTCAAGCTATCGACAGTATTGCAGCAAAAGGTAAGTATGATCTTGTTTTAGAACAACAGGCAGTTGTTTTTGCTAAACCTGACGCGATTATTACCGACAAGGTCGTTGAGCAAGTTAGTAAACTTAAATAAACCTACATTATTATTTAAGATAATGAGGTAAATAAATCATTATCACTATAAAACTTGCAACTATTATTTTATAATTTTAGTTGCAAGTTTTTTTTCTGACCTCAAAAAATCATATTGGTTTTAGCGTCTTTTCCAGTTATGCTCATATAGCCTCCATAACAACATTAAGTGTTTATGTCTTATACTCTAAAACAACTAGCCGAAAAAATTGGCGCTAAGGTTCATGGTGATGAATCTTATGTGATTCATTCACTTGCGACATTATCTAATGCTAATGCTCAACAGATTGCATTCTTAGCAAATAAAAAATACAGCCAGCAGCTTTCAGATACAAAGGCTGGAGCGGTTATTATTGCCTCTACAAGTCTAACTGCTTGTAATACAAATGCCTTAGTCATGGATAATCCTTATTTAGGTTATGCTCTAACGGCACAGTTACTTGATACAACACCAAAGCCAGCTCACAATATTCATCCTTCAGCTCAAATTTCCGAAGGTGTTTCCCTAGGGGAAAAAGTAGCTATAGGTGCTAATGCGGTCATTGAAAAAGGTGCTGTAATTTCTGACCATGTAATCATTGGTGCGGGTTGTTTTATTGGTGAGCAATCAAAAATAGGCTCACATACCAAACTTTGGGCAAATGTAAGTGTTTATCATCGGGTTGAGATTGGCACAAACTGTTTAATACAAGCTAATACTGTCATTGGGTCTGACGGATTTGGTTACGCAAATGATAAAGGTACATGGTTAAAAATACCTCAACTTGGCAGTGTTATTATTGGTAATAATGTTGAGGTTGGAGCTAGCACCACCATAGACCGTGGGGCTCTTGAAGACACAGTGATTAAAGATGGTGTCATCTTAGATAATCAAATTCAAATTGCTCATAATGTAGTTATTGGCGAAAATACGGCAATGGCAGCTTGTAGTGTTATTGCAGGCAGTTCAACACTCGGTAAAAATTGTGTGATTGCTGGCCTTGTTGGCATTAATGGACATATTGATGTCGTTGATAATGTAGTTTTCACTGGTATGAGCATGGTAACAAAAAATATTAATGAAGCAGGCGTTTACTCTTCGGGCATGCCGTGTCAAACAAATAAAGAGTGGAACAAAAATAACGCGAGAATTCGTAAGTTAGAAAGTATACTTAAACGTATGAAAAGTGCTGAGCATGATATTGAGCACTTAAATAAAATTATTGAAAAGGAATAATCCATTGGATTCAACAAAAAATACGCTTGAAATTGCAGAAATCAAAGCATTACTGCCACATCGTTATCCAATGTTATTGGTTGACAGAGTTTTAGATTATCAACCAATGAAAACGTTGCATGCGATTAAGAATGTAAGTATTAATGAGCCTGTATTCAATGGTCACTTTCCTGAGCTTCCTATTTTTCCAGGCGTAATGATTCTTGAAGCTCTTGCACAAGCGACCGGTATTTTAGGTTTTAAAAGTACTGACGGTAGAGCTGAAAATGAAATGTATTTATTTGCTTCTATCGATAAAGCAAAATTTAAAAAGCCAGTAGTGCCAGGTGATACGATGCATCTACATGTTGAATTTTTAAAAGAGCGACGTGGAATGTGGAAATTTTATGGCGAAGCAAGAGTTGAAGGAAAAGTTGTTTGTTCGGCTGAACTTATGTGTGCGAGAAGGGTGGTATAAATTTTGACTATCAATAATGAGTGTTTAATTCATTCTCAGGCAATAATTGAAGAAGGAGCCATCATTGGAGAAAATGTTACCGTTGGTCCTTGGAGTTATATTGGCAAAGATGTCGTTATAGGTGACAACTGTTTGATTAATTCTCATGTTGTTATTAAAGGTCCCACAAAAATTGGAAAGGCTAACCAGTTTTTTCAATTCGCAAGTATAGGTGAAGATTGCCAAGATCTAAAATATGCTGGTGAGCCTACTGAACTCATTATCGGTGATAACAATGTTTTTCGTGAATCTTGTACGGTTCATCGAGGAACAATTCAAGATAACAGTCTCACGCAAATAGGCAGTAATAATTTATTTATGGCTTATACCCACGTTGCGCATGATTGTATGGTGGGAAACCATTGTATTTTAGCTAATAATGCATCCATTGCTGGTCATGTACACGTAGGTGATTATGCCATTTTAGGTGGCATGACAGGTGTTCATCAGTTTTGTCATATTGGTGCTCATAGTTTTGTTGCGGCAAATTCACTTATTTTAAAAGATATTCCCCCTTATTTGATGGTTTCTGGTCAACCTGCTTCACCTTTTGGTTTAAATTCAGAAGGATTAAAACGCCGAGGTTTTGATAAAGATGTAATCTTAACCATTAAACGGGCCTATAAAGAAGTGTATCGTAAAGGTTTAAATGTTAATGAAGCTTTAGTTAATGTTGAAGCATTAGCTGAAGATATGGACGAGTTAACTTTTTTCGCCGACTTTATTAGAAACTCTAGCCGTGGTATTGCGCGCTAAGAGTAATGGTTTAAAAGTAGTAGAGTAAACGTTAATGACAGAAAAAACCGAACATCAAACTATCCTAGATGCATCCTCAAATATTAATGGCTCGCGTTCTGAACACAACCCCGTTTTTGGTATCGTTGTGGGTGAACACTCTGGCGATACCTTAGGGGCAGGATTAATGTCTTCGTTGATGTGCACTTACCCAAATGCAAAGTTTATAGGCATTGGTGGCCCTAAAATGTTGGCATTGGGTTTTGAAAGTTTATTTGATATGGAAGAACTTTCAGTGATGGGGATTTTTGAAGTTTTAGGACGTCTTAAACGTTTATTTCATGTAAAAGATTGTTTAGTTGCTGAGTTTCTTGAAAATAGACCCGATGTATTTATTGGTATTGACGCCCCTGATTTTAATTTGCGTATCGAAAGACAATTAAAGAAACAAGGGATAAAAACCGTTCATTATGTTAGCCCATCAGTTTGGGCTTGGCGTGAAAAACGTATTTTTAAAATTGAAGCGGCTACCGATATGGTGCTGTCTTTATTGCCTTTTGAAAAAGATTTTTATGATAAATATGAAGTACCTTGTACTTTTGTTGGTCACCCTTTGGCTGACGATATCCCATTATCGTCTGATAAAGAAGAAGCAAGAAAAGTATTAGATTTGCCGCTTGATAAAAAAATACTTGCGCTGATGCCAGGTAGCCGTGGTGGTGAATTATCAAGATTAACAGAATCCTTTTTGCTTTCCGCTGAAGTACTTTTAAAAGAAGATCCTGATTTGCACTTCGTAGCACCGATGATAAGTCAAGTAAGAGCAGAACAATTTGAGCGATTGAAGAATAATATTGCGCCTAATTTAGCTGTAAGTATCATTCTCAATAAAACTCAACAAGTAATCGCTGCAAGTGATTGTTTGTTGATGGCATCTGGAACAGTGACTTTAGAAGCTGCACTCATTAAACGTCCAATGGTTATTTGCTATAAGTTTAATGCTTTCACTTATCACATGTTCAAAGGCTTGGTAAAACTAGAATGGTTTTCATTACCCAATTTATTAACTAAAAAAACACTGGTTCCTGAATTACTTCAGGGTAAAGTTACCGTTGATAATATAGTCCCTCTTTTAAAAGAGCGTTTATATCAAGATCAAACCTTTCTTGAAGATGAATATATGAATATCCATCTTTCATTAAAGCAAAATGCGAGTAAAGAAGCGGCGAAAGCGGTAATGGATTTAATGTCAAGATGAGTAATGCCAGTTCAGAAGTTAACAGTGCAACCGAAAATAAAAAAATAGCAAAACCAAAGACGATATTTGACCCTTTTGAATATCCTATTGCCTACTGTATTGCTGGTGTTGACGAAGTTGGTCGCGGCCCTTTAGTTGGTGACGTGGTTACTGCGGCTGTTATCCTTGACCCAGAAAATCCCATTGAAGGATTAATGGATTCAAAAAAGCTCTCAGAAAAAAAACGTCAAATATTGGCTGTTGAAATAAAAGAAAAAGCCATTGCATGGGCTGTAGGCCGAGCCACACCAGAAGAAATTGACACACTTAATATACTGCATGCAACTATGTTAGCGATGCAAAGAGCTGTGCAAGATTTATCAGTTACGCCAGATTACGTGTTAGTCGATGGCAATCGTTGTCCCGTTTTTATGAGTATTAATGGTAATATTGAAAGCCAAGCTGTTGTTAAAGGCGACGATCGGGTAATCGAAATCAGTGCGGCCTCTATTTTAGCTAAAGTTGCTCGTGATAATGAAATGCTCGCTTTAGATGAGCTACACCCTGAATATGGTTTTGCTAAACACAAGGGTTATCCAACCAAAGCACATTTAGATAAAATCGTTGAACATGGTGTACTTGATTGCTATCGCGCAAGCTTCAAACCTGTAGCAAAAGTTATTGCCATGCAGGGTGTACTACCTACCAAAACAAAACCAGACGCTCAGTCAGAACAATCTGAGGTGGAGAGCTAATGTCAGATCAAGCATTAGTCGACATCGAAACTTCTGAGCAAGAATTAGTGCCTCAACCCAAGTTTATTCATTTACGGTTACATAGTGATTATTCAATGTGTGACGGTTTGAATAAAGTAAAACCTATT
>CAJWBY010000203.1 GCA_913020705.1 uncultured Colwellia sp. | reverse complement strand
AATAAAAAGCCACCAACAAAACAGGCTATAAATCCACTGCCACCTATAAACTGTGCTAAGGAAAAGCAGGCAACGGCCAAAGCAATAACGGGCAATTGTCGCCATGTTTCAGTGATCCATCCGCGGTCAGCACAGTATTTCATGAACAAAGTGCCAAGAATAGTTAGCCCAACACCCACGGCGATACCTATGCCTAGTTCTTCGGCGACTAATGTCAGAACAAGTGCAGAAGTACTGTCACCATGAGCACCTGAACCGGCAGCCAAGGCGAGAAATACAAATAAAACCGGCACACAGATACCATCATTAAGGCCACTTTCCACATTTAGGCTCTGGCGGATATTGGCTGGTACGGATTTATCTGATACGACCGCTTTTCCTAATGCGGCATCAGTTGGCGCTAAAAGCGTTGCTAATATAGCGACTTCAAATATGCTTAGTTCGTCGAATATAACAAAGCCAAACCCAAAGCCAAGTAGGATAGTGAGCGGTAAACCAATCAACAATAAGCGCTGAGGTATATGAAAGCTCTTCTTGAGAATACCAATGTCTGCATTTGCAGCATCAATAAACAAGACTAGGGCGAGGGTTAACTCTGCAAGCAGACGCAGCCCTTCAGTATTTATATCTAAGCTAAGAAGATCTAAACCGACAGGACCAAAAATCAAACCAAAAGCGGTAAACACCAAAGCACCATTGAAATGTGTGAGCTCTAAGCCCCTACTGGTAATACTATAGAGGAAAATAAATACGGCTATTATTGCGATGGTTTCATACATAATTTTGAACCTCATTATCTTAGGGTTGATATGTTTAGATCATTTTATGGTGTCTCATTAACGTCTTTATATTCACCGCTTTGTTCTAATAATAAATATACACTGTAATACTTATAGATATTGGCAACGTATTTAACAGTTTCTGTGCCAATGATCCTACCTGCAGCTACTTCAACATTTTGAAACCAAACGTTTTTATTTAAGCCCATTTCTTCAGCGAGGTTTCGCATTTTTCGGACATTAGCAGGGCCAGCGTTGTAGGCGGCCCAAGAAAAAAAGATTTGGTTTTCGCTAGATATCGCTGGATCATTAAAATATCGGGTTCTGATGAAGTTCATGTACTTGGCTCCGGCATGAATATTATTTTCTAATAGTTCAATTTCTGAAATATTTACATTTTTATCTGCTGCCGTCGTAGGTAAAACTTGCATTACACCTACAGCGCCTCGGTGGCTACGCATATCTTGTTTTAGACCGGATTCTTGGTAGGCTTGGGCAATTAGTTTGAAGTGGTCTATATCGTACTCGTTGCCATATTTTTTAAAGACTTCAATAAATTGGCTGTAGCGGCTACGTTCTTCCTTTAAATTTAAGGCCGCAAGTTTTTGATCTCGTCCATAGTGTCTATTAAAAACGATATTTCCTAGTAAAGTGCCTTTTTTAATGGTGTTAGCAAACTCGTTAAGGCTGGCTTGAAGTTTTGGATTGTTTTTTCTGATAGCCCACCCCGCATGGCCATCTTGATTTAAAACTAAGTCTTCGCGGATCCGTATATTGGGTAGGGCTTTTGACCATAAGTTCGCTTTATAGTCATCGGAGACGGTGAGATTGATAGCGCCGGCATTTAGCATCTCTAAAATGTCTTCGCTGGTTAAATAATCAACACTTTGCTTTATGGTTATTGGTTTGAGACCTTTCTTGCTTAATGTGATGTTAAGTTCATTTAAGTGGCCAACAAAACTGCTATTTTTTAATACATAGGCTGTTTGGCCGGCTAAATCATCAAGCGTTTTGAACGTGCTATCGATGTCCTTGTGAGTAATGAAAAGTTCATTAATTTTTCTTGAGTGGCTAGAGGCAAAACTGACTAACTGTTTACGATCTTCAGTAATCGTGAGAAAGGCAACTGCGATATCACCTTTGCCATCACGCAAAAAAGGAATTAAATCATCAAAGTTAACGGGGATATAAACAATACGTGTTTTCTGATCTTCTTTTTTTATGTCTTTATTAAGGTGCTTTTCATATAGGTTTAGCAACTCAACTGAGGCACCACGGACATGACCTTGTTCTATATAGAAATCTGTCCTACTTGGTACAACAAGCGCACGAATTATTTTGAGCTCTTTAAGTTTTTCTAGATCATCAGTATGGCGAATATCTAAATAGCTAATACTCATCCTATTTTCTAATAGATCATGTTCCTCAGCATGAGATGAAAAAGCTATAAGCAACAAGCTTATAAATAAAATTGAATAGTTGAGGATCGAGTTCATTTATTAACCTAGCTTTCTAAATTACTGAATAAGTAAAAGTAGTAGTGTGATGCAAGGAATGCCAATGAAATAGACAAAGGGATAGATCCAAATGACATATTTATCTATTTTTAGTACTTGTTCTTGTTTACCTTCGGCATCCATGCGTTTTAGTTTCACATTTAATAATATGACAAGACTGGTGATGATAAAGGTACTGACCAATAAATAATCTAGGAAAGTGACATAACCCAACTTAGGTAGCTCATTGGCTATGGTGAAGTTAAATGCGATAAATATCAATAGGTTGGAGCTTGTCAGATCGATTCGTTTAGCATAGTCTTTAAGGAAAAATGAAAACCATGAAACAAGCACAATAAGGGAGAGTGGAATAAAAACTTTTAAAACATAATAAATACTATGGCGTTCAGCATCAAAGCTAATGGTTAACCTAGATGCAGGGAAATTGGTTGATTGATTATCGTGAACAATTTCACTACTAAAATCAGTGACACGCCATTCTTCTTCTCCTAACTCATTACTTATTGATGAGCGATTTATCGGATCTTTGAAAATGTAGACGGATTCTGGCAGTAAACTATCAAGATGTATTTCGAAAGTTTGCGAGTCAAAAGGAAAATGTTTGAAGTTAAAATGAGGTGCTTGCAACGTTATTGTTGCAATACGTAAGTAATTTATATCACCATTTGGTAGTAAGGTTATTAAGTCTGTTTGTGCTTGCATGCCACCTTGTTGGTTAAATACGTTGGAAGCCGGGTAGGTGCTTCCTTTTTCAAATAACAGAATTTTGAATTTGCGAACATCCATAGTTTTTATGGCATGTTCGTTCTTTGCGTCATAGGCAAGTAGGGGATCATTCCACATTCCTCTTACCGAGAGAACGGCGGTAAAGTTCTTTTTCTTTTGGTTAACTTCTACGATTTGATGAATATCGATAGCGACTGCAACGTCGGTAGGCGAAGCTTTCACTGGCTCTTGAGCAAAGCCATTTGTTGCGAAAAGTAACAGAAATACTACATAGATGGTAGCTTGGAATGATGTTAAAACTTTCTGCATTTCTACCCCCCTTTAGGCAATTTGCTCTCAAATTCTACACACGAATAACTTAGTCATCTAATTACAGATAATACATTAAAAATACAGAAAAAATGTATAACTATATTGGGTGCCTGGAGTTAAAATTAATTAGCACGATTAGCAATAAAAAAACCACCCGTAGGTGGTTTTTTTATTTAACTTAGAATTTAGCCGAAAAAGTGAGGTTAATCAGGCACAACATAACTAGTAATAATCATATCTGCTGCTTCCTCTCTTAGAGGAATAATAGTTTGGTAAGGTTCGGAATAAAACCATGCTTCTAATTTTTCAAGATCTGGAAAACAGATTAATGCCACGTTTTGATGTTCGTTGCTGCCTGTGCCTGCAAGTTTTTCTACGGCTTTTCCTTTGGTCAATACTTGGCCTCCAAAGGGTTGCATAGACTCACCCGCAGCTTTGGCATAGCGTTGAAATTTTTCACCGTCTTTAACGGTGACGTTTGCTACAAGAAATGCTTTCATTTTTGTTTATCCAATGTAATTTATTTTAAGGTTTAAGTTGTTTAAGAGCGTCTAAAATGTCATCGACTTCTGCTCGTTTTCGATAGTTGTTGGGTACAAAACACCAGCTTACTTTTCCATCCGTGTTGATGACATAGGTTGCTGGATCTGGGAATGTGTAGCTATCAGTACCTGTAAGTCTTTCAACGTCGATGTTAAATGTCTCTAAGACTTGTTGGTGGCTTTCCGGCAAGGTAAATTGCAAACCGAATTGTTCAGCTAAGTTACTTTCTTTGTCATGTAATACATCGAAATCGATATTTGTGGCGACCATATCAAGAAGCTCTTTAGCTACACCTGTAGTAACAAGTGTGCTCAGTGCACCTGGTTTTTCTGGTGTAACGGCAACCAGTGTTGCCCCCATGTTTGTTATTTCACTTAGGCGATCACGATAGGCTTTGAGTTGTAGGTTGCAATAGGGGCACCATGCTCCTCGATAAAAGGTTAATACTAGCGGCCCTTTCTCAAGGTAAGCGCTTAGGCTTTTACGTTCACCGTGCTGATCTTTTAATTCAAATGATGGGGCGATAGAACCTTTGCGTAATGATCGCTCAATAATATCAAGTGCACTAATTTCACCCGCGCCTTGTTCGATTAGCTGATTCATTTCTGGGGGAAAACTTTCTCTAAACATCTGAATAGTTTCACGTATTTGCTCGTTAAGCATTTCTATTTTCTCCGTATTACTAAAGGAAATACAATTTGTACAGTTGTGTACAATATAGCAGATAGAATTATTTTGTCCAGTTGTGTACAATAAATTTCTAATAAGTAGGGAAGTAAGTGATAAGTTGTTGTCACACTAGGAGAAAAGAATGGGAAGACCCAAGGCCTTTGATCGAGATTTAGCTGTCGAAATTGTAATGAATGAAATGTGGGAGCACGGTTATGAAACGTGTTCGGTGAAAGCGATTTCAGAGAAACTGGGTATAACCAGATCGAGTTTTTACAATAGCTTTGGTAGTCGTGAAAAACTGTTTTTTGAAGTATTGGATGTTTATCTCGAAAATTCACCAGATACGGTTTTGTCTGACATAACAACAGATAACAATGTTTTGCACGAAATGTGTCAATTTTTTAGATTGGTATGCAAAACAAGAGCTGATGATCCAGAAGCTCGTGGTTGTTTGGCAGTAAATAGCATCGCAGCGTTAGTGGGCACAGATGAAACGATTGGTCCTAAAATAGAAAAGGCTATTCATTCAAGAATTGAGCGGTTTGAGAACATACTTCAATTGGCTGTCGATAATGGTGAAATTGAATCAATCAACCTACACGCAAAAGCATTAGCCTTACAAAACTTGTTAATTGGTCTGAATATGATGGCCAAAGTGGTACATGACGAAAATGAGCTCTGGGCCTTAACCAAGCAAACGTTGCAAGGTTTAGGGCTTTTTAAAATGAGCTGAATTTATTGATGAATTAGTAATCAACTCATTACTTTTGAATTGCAAGAATGAAATATAGCCAATCTAATAGTTTCTGAAGTTGGTGACTGATGTTGGTTTTGTTCGACAATAACAAGCGGTTTTTCTAGTCACTGTTGCCTTAATAAGCTTGTTATCGCCTTATAAGAGCGAAAGTTATGCGTCCCCTTGAAATGCAACTAGCTATTATTCAATAACTTTTAATTTTACATGCAAAAAATGAGAACTAGATCAAAGAATCAGAACTGAAAACCATTAGGATATTCAGCACTAAATTTGTGAATACTTTAGCGGTGAACTGAGTATGGATTTTATTCTAGATGGACGTTTTTATGTTTGATACATTTCTTCAAGTTAAATACACACTTTCTCGATTGTTTCTTGCGATCAATCAAATCCCAAACATTAATCGCTTTAATTATTAAGCCAAATACATTTCTAAAATAAAGGCTTTTTATTATGGCAAGACAAGCAAGAATTGTTGTTCCAGGACAAACATTGCATATTACCCATCAAGGTAATATGCAACAGGATGTTTTCAATAATGACCAAGATCATCAACGGTTTATTGAAGGTTTAGTTGCGTCACGCGATCAAAGTGGTTGCTCATTACACGCTTATGTATTGATGCCAAATCATTACCACTTGTTGTTAACACCGCCGACAGGAAATGCTTTGTCGGAGTTTATGCAATCGATAGGGCGACGATATGTACGATATTTTAATAAAGAATATCAACGCAGCGGTACCTTATGGGAAGGACGATACAAATCATCTTTAGTCGATAGCGAAGCGTACTTATTACAGTGTTATCGCTATATTGAAGATCATCCCGTTAGATCTAATATAGTGTCAGCAGCAAATCAACATCAATGGTCAAGTTATCATCATAATGCCTTAGGCGAGACTGACCCTTTAATTACAGAGCATGATAATTACACTCAAATAGCGACAACGGAAGATGCTCGAAAAACAGCTTATTCCAGTTTATTTAAAACAGCGTTAGATACAGAAACAACAACACTTATCACCAGTAGTATTGATAAAGGTGAAGTGCTGGGTAGTGATCATTTTCATCAAACAATAGAAAGTATCGTTGGTTTAAAAACAAAACGAGGGGCTCATGGTGGTGATAGAAAAAGTGAGCATTATAAAAAGAAAAAAGCAGCAATATTGATCGATTGAAAAGTACATTCAATTTTCTAAGTCTATTGTCGTTCTTTCCCAGCAGCTAATGTGGCAGCGCATTGCGCTGTGAACTAGCCTCAGCAGGTATTGCTGACGAGCTTTGTTATTATCCAATGATGAACATTTAGAATAACCAAGGGGGGTATTCCTTCTTGGCTTTTTTAGGTCTAAAGAAAAGATAGCAATAACATACATAAATAGCAGTTAAAAAATATAACAACTGCTGAGTTTGTCGCTCAAGCCCAAAACACTCCCCGCATCATCCCACCATTTTTAAATTCAAATATTTTGCTAGTTACACGGTGCAGTTGTCGAATTGTTTTTTCACGAAAGCGCCAGATTTACAGATAAATTAATTTCTAAAAGCACAAATTGAGCATCATCGAGCAGAACCGGAACATTATTCAGAAAAATATTGTGAGCCGCTTCAAAGAATGACAAAACGTAACGCTCTAGAATTATTTTCGGCTAGCAATAAGGCCAGAGCTAAATTGTATTTATATCCTAATAAGGACATTTAAAATTATGTTTGACCTACGTTCTCGAATTAACAGCTTATCTAAGCCTCTATTGATAATTT
>CAJWBY010000202.1 GCA_913020705.1 uncultured Colwellia sp. | reverse complement strand
CAAAAAAATGAATTTATTATCGAATATAATCCAGCAATCGAACCTAAAATAGATATAAAAATTCTCACTTGCCTAATCGATAACAACTGGCACTACCGCCAGTTTAGCCAAGGTAAAACCTTAGAAGAGAAGTTGTTTTTTGAGGGGTAGACGAGAGTTGCTCTGCTAAAAAGTCTTGCCTATCCTGTACGTATATTTCGTACTTAACATGCAAGCCTATACCAATCCCAATAAATAATAACTGCAATAGTCATCATTCCCGAAATCTTTAATCGGGAATCCATTGACACACATAGATTCCTGCTAAGAACCTGCAGGAATGACGGCTTCTCAGCTCTAGTATAAATATATTGGAATTGGTATTAGGTTCTATGCATAGGGGGTGGTAACTGCCTTTGGGATCTCTAAATAATTCTGCACTACTAAAGCCTATTCATTCAAATATAACTCCGCCATAGCATCCAATTTACCTTTAACTACTTTCCAATTAGGCATCACTTGAGTTAATAAGTGCCAAAATCGCTCACTGTGGTTATGTTCGGCAATATGGCAAAGCTCATGCAGGATAACGTATTCAATGCACTCTTTTGGGGCTTTGACTAGGTGTGGATTAAGTAGTAAATCGCCTTTAGGTGAACAGCTTCCCCATTGTTTTTTCATGGTTAAAATACGCAATGAAGGTCTGCCTGATACCCATGTGGTTTTGGGTAAGGCTTTATTTAATTGTTCTTGGAATATGATCTGCGCTCGGTGTTGATACCACTCGTTAACGAGCGCCTTTACCATTGGAATCTTTTTTTCTTCAGAGCGCAGTACCACCGATAATTTACCCCGCAGTAATTTCACGTTAAGGCTGGCGTTAGTGTCAATGCTTACTTTTAACATGTATCTACGGCCAAGATAAAACTGTGTTTCACCACTAACATAGTGACGGGGTAAGACATGATCATGCAGAGAACGAAATGCGATAATATGTTGCCAAACCCAACGGGCTTGTTTAACGATGGCGGTTTGAATCGCTTCACTGGTCGCATCAATAGGTACAGTGGCGACAACGCGCTGATCGGGGTGGACTTTAATCGTTACTTGACGAGATTTTTTTGAATTATTATCAAGTTCAGGCGATTTTATAGCCGCTGTTTGACGTAAAACATCATAATGAATGACTTCATCGCCATACACAAATAATCCACATTCTGGCGTTGCTACTACTTCTTTTCTCATGCGCGAGCAAGACCTAAGCGCGTGATCTGTAATACTTCTTGAATAAAGCGCTGTGCTTTTTCTATACCTAAATCACCAAATAACATCGGTAATAACTTCATGCTAATCGTGTTTTCGATTTCCGCAGGATTGATTGAATATTCGGCTACCGACGTTTTAACGATCTCATCAATAGCAAAAGCGTATTGAGTCAGCTTTTCATCACCTAATTCAGCCGTATCGAGTAACGCAGCATCGAATAAATGCTTAAACAAACCAAAATAAGCCTGTGCATGTTTATTATCCGCAAAAGCAGGAGGCATTCCCGCGACTTTACGTTTTTTAACATCCTGTTCAAATTGTGCAAACAGAATATATTGTTTAACGGGCGCATCAAACATCGCTTTAGTATCAGCAATCGCTTTTTTTAATAAATTGGAAAAATATTCTTGTGCATAAGGATCATCCGCAAGATCTTGTTCAATCATTTTGGTAATGCGACCTGTAATTTTATCTGTTTGGTTACGCGCTTCATCATCACTCAAATCTTGATGCTTAACATTTTTACCTAAGTTGCCAACCAAGTAAGTGCCGTCAGGCTCCTTCACTTCAATACCTGCAATATGCTTATCTAATAAGCTACGGATATCTTCAGCGTATTCATCGTAATTAATGGTTTCATTGGCATCTTCACGCACCTGTTTACGCAAATCCACAAAAGCTTTTAAGTCACGTTTATATAAATCACGCTTATTATCGAAGGACCTATCTTCAAAGTAGCTAGCAGACTGTAAAGCGACCTTAAGGCAGTTTGAAAAAGTAGTCAGGGCAACATAAAAATCATCACGTTTTTTAAGATTGGTATCAACCAGCTTACCGCCTACATCCTGTACTTTTGGGGCTAATGCTTGTCTTAATGCAGGGCCATCTTGTTTGTTTTTCACACTCGCAAAAATAGCCCACAAATCATTATGTAAACCTGACAACTTTTTATATTCGGTATCCATGCGGTTATACAAACCTTTTAGATCGTCTATATCAAAGCCACCTTGGGTACGTTCAGCTAAGTCTTGATATTTTTCAATGGTGGTATCGAGTTCTTTCAATATGCCACGGTAATCAATCAAGTAACCAAACTGCTTCTTACTATGTAAACGATTTACGCGAGCAATGGCTTGTATCAGGTTATGCTCTTTCAGCGGTTTATCGATATAAAGCACCGTGTTTTTAGGCTCGTCAAAGCCCGTTAAAAGCTTATCGACAACAATCATGATGTCAGGCCCTTCATCACGACTAAAATCTTCTATAATGGCTTTAGTGTAAGCTTTTTCATCGCCCCCGTAGGTTTGTGCAACGTTACCTTTCCACCAGTTTTGAACGATGTCTTTACTGTCTTGATCAACAACATCATGACCTTCACGGGTATCAGGCGCTGACATTGCAACAACAGAGGTCACAGAGCCTATTTTATCTAACGCCATCTTATAGCGAATAGCCGAGGCCTTAGAATCACAGGCTAATTGGCCTTTTAGACCTTGTTGTTTAAAATTGTGAAAGTGATCAGAAATATCATAAGCAATCAAATCAATTCGGCCTTCCGTTTGATAAATTTGCCCCTTTTGTGAAAACTTTCTTTTCAAGTCAGTGCGCTGTTTATCGCTTAGTTTACGGGTGCTGCGTTCAAACCAAGCATCAATGGCTTTGTCATTCACGTTTAACTCAGGAATACGCTCTTCGTACAACAAAGGGGTGACGGTTTTATCTTCAACAGCCTGTTGCATGGTGTACGAGTGAATAATCTTACCGAACTTATTTTCAGTCTTATCATCTTTTAACAGTGGCGTACCTGTGAATGCAATAAAAGCGGCTTTGGGCAAAGTTTGCTGCATGCGAATATTATTTTCACCATTTTGGCTACGATGGCCTTCATCCACTAAGACAATAATATTGGGACTATCGTTAAAACATTCCTTTTGATTAATGGCAGAACCAAACTTATTAATAATTGAAAAAATAACGCGTTCATTACCTTGACCAATTTGCTCGGCTAAACGCTTGCCTGATGTTGCCATAGCGTCTTTTTTATCTCTGTCAGTCAGTACACCACCCGAGGCAAAGGTGCGGCTAAGTTGATCTTCTAAATCAACTCGGTCAGTTACGATGATGACACGCACTTGTGATAGTTCTTCCAACCAAACAAGGGCTTTGGATAAAAACACCATAGTAAACGACTTACCACTGCCCGTTGTATGCCAAATAACACCGCCTTCACGGCTACCTGTCGCATCAAAGGTATTAATACGCTCAACTAAGGCTTTAATGCCAAAAACTTGCTGATAACGGGCAACAATTTTTCCTGCCTTTTTATCAAATAAAGTAAATAAGCGAGTCATTTCAAGTAACCGCTCAGGGCGTAATAAACTGATAATCAGTCTATCTTGGTCGGTAACGGTTAAATCACCAGCAGCTATTAATGATAAGTAATTATCTTTCGCACAAGCAGGTCGATGATTGAACAAACTGTTAAGCTGTTTATCGTCAAGCTTACGATTTTTTAAGCGTATAAATTCCGCTTCAGGTATTAACTCTTCTTTCCACTTTGCCCAGAATTTTTCAGGGGTGCCGCAGGTAGCATATAAACCTTCGTGTCCGTTTACCGACAAAAGTAACTGGCTATAAGCAAACAAATGAGGGATTTCTTGTTGCCCTTGATTACGAATTTGCTGAGAAATTGCCTCGGCATTGGTCGATTTACCTTCTTTATTCGAATCAGGGCGTTTTGCCTCAATCACCACTAAAGGTAAGCCATTGACAAAACACACAATATCAGGAATACGGTTGCCTGTGCCTTCAGCATTTTGTACTACTAGCTCTTCGGTAAAATGGAATTGGTTGTTTTCGATAGTGTGCCAATCTATAAGCTGAATAGTGGGCGAGGCTTTTTTACCCTCAACAAACTCGGTGACACTCACGCCATACATCATGGCGTTGTAGAGCTTTTCATTAGCGGCTTTAAGCCCTAAATTCATGGCAGGATTTAACTCATGCATCACTTTATCAATCGCCGCATCAGTAAGCTTGTGTTGTTTACCTGCAAAAGGAAAAGTTTGTTTAGCTAAAAACTCACGCATGATTGGCATTAACAACACTTGGTGAGTGCTTTTTTTATCTGCCGCTAAACTGTTGCCACGCAAGGCTTCACATTCACTGGGTGGGATAAAGGTGTAACCTAAGTTACTAAGCAGTGTTAATGCGGGGATTTTAGAACTAAATTCTTCTTTGAAGTCGGGGGTTGTATTATTTTCATATAACATTAATCAATCCATTGTTTCAGTATGTTCACCAGTACAGGTGCATACGCCTCTAGTTTCCCATTTTTGGGGGTTGTCATTTCACTTAAAACTAACTCAATAAGCTCATCATCTTCGAGTCCTTCACTTGGATCTATACCATTAACCCAAAGTAAAGACTCGGTTAATTGCTTTCGCTGTTCTATAAGAGAGCGGTTATTTTCTAAGGTATCCCCCAAATTTAATACTCTTATCGTTTCCTTCGCTCTTTCGCTGAGGCCGACCACCTTTCCGCTTAACTTAAATTGTAATTCAGTTTCGCATTCACTCATAAAAGGCGTTAAAGGTAGTGGGCGTGAACCATGAGAATCATCGCATTGCCTAGGGGTTCTGCAACTCGCAACTATATTTGTAAAATCAAGGCTGCGATTAGGCGCAACGTGTCTTGCTTCAACGTGTTCATTCATCGAATCTGTATTAGTTCCCGTTATTTGCTTTGAGCAATATGCACATAAAAAATGTTGTTCTGTTACACACTCTGTTCGAATATCTTGTCGTTCAACATTAGTTAAATCTTGGTAATTACTTTTTGGGGTATTCCTTTTAAATTGACTAAGGCTTTGCGGCTCAAAGCCAACTCTTTTAGTTATTTTTCGCAATTTTCAGCTCCTTCTTCCGAAGTAATAACCTAGCTTTAGATAATTCAATATTATTAGTGGGAAGAGTTTGCGCTAATTTTTCTAATTGGGTGTGGGCATTTTCAATTTTTGAATCATGTATTGAGTCGAGTAAATCACTTAACATTTCACTTATTTCTGAGTTGCGTATATCAGTATCCATAATTTCAAGTAATACCGTATTCGCGTCTAAACCGAACAAGGACGGTAAAGGTTTTAGCTCATTTTTTCCAATAAGGTAGGTCAATACGTTTTCGCTATCGCTTATCACTAAAGGCGAGTGAGTGGTCAAAACAAATTGGCATTTAGGAAACGTATTGGTTAATTGCGTAATCAAAGTGCGTTGCCATTTCGGGTGTAAATGCATATCAACTTCATCAATTAAAACAATACCGTCGCCTTTAAGAGGATTTTCAAGCTCAGGATTCATAACAGCTAAGCGGCGAGCGATGTCGCCAATTAAAGCCATTAATGATTTCTCACCTTGTGACAGTTGAGCTGCATCAAATGACTCACCCCCTTTATCAATTGACATGTACAGTCTTGGTTTACGTCTCACTTTTAAGTTTGAAAAATCAGGCATAAATTTATAAATAGCGGAACGAACGGCGGTTAATTGCCTGTCTTTGCTAGATGCTTTTAGCTGGCTAAGTTTAGCCCAAGTCTCTTGGTCATTGCCTAATACATTTCGCAGTTGCCCTAATACTTCGTCAGATAATCCTGATTCATTCTCCGTATCTTCACGCTCTCTAAACCATTCAAAGAAACGTCTAAAGTCCACACCTTGGGTTAACGATTTGTCATAGCCGTCAAGTTGGTGGAATGTATGTTTTCCTCGAATCTTCAAAGGTATATCAACGACAACTCGCTCAACTGAGTAAAATGCAACTAGAGGCAAAGAGGATTTATCAAAATGGGTGATTTTTTCTCTATAAAAATCCGCAAGAGCCGTTACGCCAAAGTAATCACTTTTATGAACGCCTTTACGGCCTTTTTTAGCTTTAGCTATTCGCCAGAGGAAATAATTTTCATCATATGCCTCTAAATCACCGTTCTCAATCTCACCAGCACAATGGTTAAAGACCTCAATATCGATAGCCGCTGATGGAGAACCATTTTTTACTACAAGCTCAGATATTGGACTTCCTTTGCCTGTTTCGCTTTGAATCCTCGCAGACAACCAACTTAATGAGGTGGCTAATGCTTTTAGAATGGATGTTTTACCCGAACCATTATTACCAACCAAAACGGTTACGTTTCCATTATGACTGCCAAAAGGGGCTAACGGGATTTCTAACGCATTAAAACGACCTACATTATGTAAAGTTAGTTTTTTAATTTCCATTAACTTGCCTTTAAATGCGTTTGTTCGACTTTGACTCTACGCTTACCTGTTAGCAACTGCTGCATTAACGCTTTTTTCTCTTGTTTCAGATCGGCAAATTGTTGTTCTAGTAATTCGATTTCTTTGTCCGCGTTGGTTAGTACTGATGCTATTTTTTGTTGCTCTAATTCAGAGGGTAATTTAACAGGCATTTTTTGAAACATTGGGAGCCTTAAAGACTTAACTGTACTACCAACAGCCTGAGATAAAAAATAGTGGCGGTAATATCCAATATAATAAAAAAGAAATTTACCTATAGAGCTTTTAAACTCCATGATTGCGTATGCTCGTTGGTGAAGATCAAATTTTCCATGAAAGTACTTAGGCACAAAATCTTGTCCTTCACCTGGAACAATCAAAGCTTCAGAGTCAAATAGATAACGGCTGCTTGTACGAATATCTTCTGAACGATCAAAAAAAGCATACTCACCAACTAATGTTGAATCTTCTCTATTTGAACTCCCTGTTGTTATATAACTAATATCACCTAGCTTCTTACCTTCCCACTCACCCTCAAACGGTTT